>JAYRLJ010000416.1:0-2607 GCA_041905305.1 Hylemonella sp.
TTCGGGCTGGTGGTGGTGTACTGCAGGAAGACTTTCTTCTCGGGGAAGATGAAGGGCATGGCGCCGAAAGCAGCCAGCGCGCACTCATGAAAGCCCGAAAGGATGAGCTTCTTCTTGCCGGGGTAGGTGTTGATGTCGCCCACGGCAAAGATGCCCGGCACGCTGGTGGAGAACTTCTCGGTGTCCACCACGAGCTGCTTGCGCTCGATCTCCAGGCCCCAGTCGGCAATCGGGCCGAGCTTCGGGGACAGGCCGAAGAACACCAGCAGCACGTCCAGCGGCACCACGCGGGTCACGCCGTCACCGCCGGTCACCTTTACGGCGGTCAGCTTGCCGTCTTTCTCATCGATGCCGGTGATCTGGCCGACCATGAACTGCATTTCGTAGGCGTCGCACAGTTCCTTCATCTTGGCCACGCTGGCCGGGGCGGCTTTGAAGCCGTCGCGGCGGTGCACCAGGATCACGCTCTCGGCCTTGTTCGGGCCTTCGGCGGTGAAGTTCAGCGTCCAGTCCAGCGCGGAGTCGCCACCACCGACGATGATCAGGTTCTTGCCGGCGAAATCGGCCGGATTCTTGACGCGGTAGAACAGCTGCGAGCCTTCGAACTTGTCGATGCCCTCGACCTTGAGCGTGCGGGGCTCGAAGGCGCCCACGCCGGCAGCGATAAAGATGGTCTTGGTGATGAACTGGGTGCCCTTGCTGGTCTCAACGAAGAAACGGCCGTCGTCCTGCTTCTGCACCACGGTGACCGTCTGGCCCAGGTGGAAGGTGGCACCGAAGGGCTCGATCTGCTTGAGCAGCGCGTCGGTCAACTCCTTGCCGGTGCACACGGGCACGGCCGGGATGTCGTAGATCGGCTTGTCGGGGTACAGCTCCATGGGCTGGCCGCCCGGGTAGGCGAGCGAGTCGATCACATGGGCTTTGATTTCGAGCAGGCCGAGTTCGAACACCTGGAACAGGCCCACCGGGCCGGCGCCGATGATGACGGCATCGGTTTCGATCGGGCCCTCGTGGGCTTTGGCGGTTTGAATCACTTCTTGACTGAGTTTGGGTTCCATAGGGCGTTAGCGCAGCAGCTCTTTGAGCTTGCCGGTCTTGTCTTTCCACTCGTCCGCGTCGGGTAGGGCGGCTTTGCGTTTGGTGATGCTCTTCCAGGTCGGCAGCTTGGCCAGTTCGGCGTTGAGCTTGGTCATGTGTTGCTGATCCGACGGCACGTCTTCCTCGGCGTAGATGGCGTTGACCGGGCATTCCGGGATGCAGACGGCGCAATCGATGCACTCATCCGGATCGATGGTCAGGAAGTTCGGGCCTTCGCGGAAGCAATCAACGGGGCAGACATCAACGCAATCGGTGTACTTGCAGCGGATGCAGGATTCGGTGACGACGTGGGTCATTTGTAATTTTTCAGGAAATTGGTGGAAGCCCTTGATTTTATTGGGTTTTGCATTTGGCTGAAATTCTCGTCCTTGTCAGGGTGAGGGTTGTTGAGATAGGTCAATCCACCAGGGCCGCACCGGCAGTCCGGTGGCTGGCCGTGTCCACCAGGATCAGCGCGCCCTGGCCACGCGCCCGGGCAAAGGGCAGGGCGGGCAACGGCTCCTGCAGCGCCAGCTCCACATGGCCGATCGCGTTGGGCTCCAACTGGCTGGCCTCTTCTTCGGCGAGCGTGTGGATGTTGAGCTTGTGCGCAATGCGTTTGACTTTGGCCTTGACCCAGCGGTGGCCATGCAGCGCCCAATACACACGCCCGGCCACCAGCGGTTCGTCGTCCAGCCAGGCCACCGTGGTGTGCAGTTCGCGTTGTGGCGCTGCCGCGCCGGCTTCGGCCAGCAGCCAGTCGCCGCGTGACACGTCCACTTCGCGGTCGAGCACGATGCCGGCGCTGTGCCCGGCGGCAACCGCCTCCACCCGGCGCGCATGGTTCAGCACCTGCGCCACCACGGCACGCTGGCCGCTGGGGAAGACCTGCACCGAGTCGCCCGGCTGCACGCCCCCGGCGGTCACACGGCCCCAGAACACGCGCCGGCCTTGGCTGGTGTCGCTGGACGCGGAGAAGTTCTCCACCCACTGCACCGGAAAGGCCAGCGGCAATGACCTGTCGGCCTGGGTCACCGGCAGGTGCTCCAGGATCTCCAGCAGCGTCGGGCCGCCGTAGCCGCACCAGCCGGCCTGGGCCGGGGCATCGACCACGTTCCAGCCCTTGAGGGCCGAGACCGGCACGATGGCCGTCACCTCCAGCCCGGCGCTGGCCGCGAAGGCCTGCAGTGCGGCGCGGATATGGCCGAAGGCCAGCGTGGCATCGGCCACGGCATCGAGCTTGTTGACGGCAAAGACGATGGACGGCACGCGCAGCAGCTTGAGCAGCAGCGAGTGGCGGCGCGTCTGCGGCAGCAGCGCCAAGCCGGCGTCCTGCCAGTCCAGTTTGGTGGCGTCGACCAGCACCACGGCAGCGTCGGCACTCGAGGCCGCCGTGACCATGTTGCGTGTGTACTGCTCATGGCCCGGCGCGTCGCCGATGATGAACTTGCGCTGCTCGGTGCTGAAGTAGCGGTAGGCCACATCGATGGTGATGCCCTGTTCTCGCTCGGCCGACAGGCCGTCGGTCAG
>JAYRLJ010000044.1:0-7483 GCA_041905305.1 Hylemonella sp.
CTGGAAGCGACTTCGAGTCGCACCATGGGTACAGTTTAGCGTTTTGCTCCGTGCCGATCTGCCGTTGGCACCCAACCTTGGTTCCGTTCGCCGGAATATCCCTATGGCCTCCGCCCTCACCGACAAACTCAGCCGCCTCGTCAAGGAAATCCGCGGCCAGGCGCGCATCACCGAATCCAACGTAGCCGACATGCTGCGCGAGGTGCGCATGGCGCTGCTGGAGGCTGACGTGGCGCTGCCCGTGGTGCGGGACTTCATCGCCCGTGTGAAGGAGAAGGCACTGGGCCAGGAGGTGATGGGTTCGCTCACGCCGGGGCAGGCGCTGGTGGGCATCGTCAACCGCGAACTGGCCGCCACCATGGGCGAAGGCGTGGCCGACATTGACTTGGCAGTGCAGCCGCCGGCCGTGATCCTGATGGCTGGCCTGCAGGGCGCCGGCAAGACCACCACCACCGCCAAGCTGGCCAAGCACCTGATCGAGAAACGCAGGAAAAAGGTGCTGACCGTTTCCGGCGACGTCTACCGCCCGGCTGCCATCGAGCAGCTCAAGACCGTCACCGCACAAGCGGGCGCGGAGTGGTTCCCCAGCACGCCGGAGCAGAAGCCGGTGGACATCGCCCGGGCCGCGTTGGACTATGCCAGGAAGCACTTCTTCGATGTGCTGCTGGTCGACACCGCCGGCCGACTGGCGATCGATGAAGCGCTGATGCGCGAGATCCGCGAGCTGCATGCCGAACTCAATCCGGTGGAAACGCTGTTCGTGGTCGATGCCATGCAGGGCCAGGACGCGGTCAACACCGCCAAGGCTTTCAAGGACGCGCTGCCGCTGACCGGCATCATCCTGACCAAGACCGACGGTGACTCGCGTGGCGGTGCGGCGTTGTCGGTGCGGGCTGTCACCGGTGTGCCGATCAAGTTTGCTGGTACCAGCGAGAAGATCGACGGGCTGGAGGTGTTCGATGCCGAACGCCACGCCGGGCGTGTGCTGGGCATGGGCGACATCGTGGCTCTCGTCGAGCAGGTGGCCGCTGGCGTGGACATGGCGGCGGCGCAGAAGTTGGCAGCCAAGGTCAAGAGCGGCGAGGGCTTCGACCTCAACGACTTCCTGGCCCAGATCCAGCAGATGAAGCAGATGGGCGGCCTGTCGAGCTTGATGGACAAGCTGCCGACCCAGATGGCGGCCAAGGCAGGTCAGATGGACATGGAGCGGGTTGAGAAGGATGTGCGCCGCAAGGAAGGCATCATCAACAGCATGACGCCGCTGGAGCGCAAGAAACCCGAGATCATCAAGGCCACGCGCAAGCGCCGCATTGCCGCCGGCGCTGGCGTGCAGGTTCAGGACGTGAACCGCCTGCTCAAGGAGTTTGAGCAGATGCAGGAGATGATGAAGAAGATGAAGGGCGGCGGCATGATGAAGATGATGAAGCGCCTGGGGGGCATGAAAGGCCTCAAAGGCATGCCCGGCATGCCTTTCTGAAACCGCCTGGCCCGCGCCGCGCTCAGGTCTGCGCGGTCACGACCTCGCCGCGCAGGCTGTAGTGCAGGGCTTCGGTGATGGTCACGTCCACCATCTGGCCGATCATGCGCTTCGGCGCCTTGAAGTTCACCACCCGGTTGCACTCGGTGCGGCCCATCAATTCCTCGGCGTCACGCTTGGACGGCCCTTCCACCAGGATGCGCTGCACCGTGCCGACGCGGCGGGCGCTGATGTCGCGGATGCCGGTCTCGATCGCCGCCTGCAGTGTTTGCAAACGGCGCAGCTTGACCTCGTGCGGCGTGTCGTCCGGCAGGTTGGCGGCCGGTGTGCCAGGGCGTGGGCTGAAAATGAAGCTGAAGGAGTTGTCGAAGCCGACGTCCTCGATCAACTGCATCATCTTGCCAAAGTCCTCCTCGGTCTCGCCGGGAAAACCGACGATGAAATCGCTGCTCATCGACATGTCAGGCCGGATGGCGCGCAGCTTGCGCACCGTGCTCTTGTATTCCATGGCGGTGTAGCCGCGCTTCATGGCCATCAGGATGCGGTCGCTGCCGTGCTGCACCGGCAGGTGCAGGTGGCTGACTAGCTTGGGTACCTTGTCATAGACCGCAATCAGCGAGGGCGTGAACTCGTTCGGGTGGCTGGTGGTGTAGCGGATGCGCTCGATGCCCGGGATATCGGCCACGTACTCGATCAGGGTGGCGAAGTCGGCTTGTTCTCCGGTGCCGCCCATGGTCGCGCGGTAGGCGTTCACGTTTTGGCCCAACAGCGTGACTTCCTTCACGCCCTGGTCGGCCAGGCCGGCCACCTCGACCAGCACGTCCTCAAAGGGGCGGCTGACCTCCTCGCCGCGCGTGTAGGGCACCACGCAGTAGCTGCAGTACTTGGAGCAGCCTTCCATGATGCTGACGAAGGCCGATGCACCTTCCACCTTGGCGGGCGGCAGGTGATCGAACTTCTCGATCTCGGGGAAGCTGATGTCCACCTGCGGCCGTTTCTGGGCATCGCGCGCGGCTAGCAGTTCGGGCAGGCGGTGCAGCGTCTGCGGGCCAAACACCACGTCGACATAGGGTGCGCGGCGGATGATCTCGGCGCCTTCCTGGCTGGCCACGCAACCACCGACGCCGATCTTCACGCCCTTTTTCTTCAGGTGTTGCACGCGGCCCAGGTCGGAAAACACCTTCTCCTGCGCCTTCTCGCGCACCGAGCAGGTGTTGAAGAGGATCAGGTCGGCCTGCTCGACGTCATCGGTCGGCTCGTAGCCCTGGGCCGCGCCCAGCACGTCAGCCATCTTGTCCGAGTCGTACTCGTTCATCTGGCAGCCGAAGGTCTTGATGAAAACTTTTTTGCTCATGGGGGAGTCTCGATTGCTATCGAATCAATAGCATGTTGCGCAATAAGGTTGAGGTCTGGGGCCCGAAAACGCTTGAAATCCGGTTCAGTGCGCCGGGTCAGGGGCGTTGGAGGGCTTCTGCGTCGGTCAGCACCCAGACCTCGTGCAACAGTCCCTGCGGGTCGCGCACATAGCGCACCGTCAGTTCCTGCCCGATCAACGGGGCCGAGAGCAGCAGCAGGTTGTTGCGGCCGCGGATCCGCGCGCCGGGCGACAGGCGTGCCGGCTGGCCATCCAGCAGCACGTCCGGCGGCTGCGTGACCACGAGTACGCCGCGCTGGGCGGCCTGGGGAATGGGTGGGGTGCGCTGCAGGGCATCCTGTGCGACGGCGGGCAGCAGGAGGGCCCCGATCAGCCCGCCCAAAGCCAGGCGGGCCGCCAGTCGGCGCGACGGTGAGAGACAGCGGTTCATGGTGTTCATCCAGAGGCTGCGGATTTCATTGAAAAAGCCCAGCGTGCTGACACGGTGGGCTGCGGGTCCAGGCAGGCCGCGCTGCGGCTGAGCGGACAGCCCAGGATTTTACCTGAGCGCCTGTCTGGCATGACAGGTCGGCGAAAGCTCGGCTATAATGACGCCTCTTTGGTGGTGCCGAGCCACCCTGGTTTTTCGGTTCAGGCCGGGAATCCGGTCGAGTTTCTGGAGGTATAGCTCAGTCGGTGAGAGCGCAGGATTCATAACCCTGAGGTCGGCGGTTCAAATCCACCTACCTCCACCAGATCAAGCCCGTAGTCACGCGACTACGGGCTTTTTCTTTTACTGGTGTTTGAATTCCGGCTTGCGCTTGGCCACGAAGGCCGCCATGCCCTCCTTCTGGTCGGTGGTGGCAAAGAGGGCGTGGAACAGGCGGCGCTCGAACATCATGCCGTCGTTCAGCGTACCCTCGAAGGCGCGGTTGACCGATTCCTTGGCGGCCATCACGGCGATCTGTGAGTAGTCGCAGATCATCAGCGCGGCAGCCAGCGTTTCGTCCATCAGCTTGTCGAGCGCCACGACGCGGCTCACCAGGCCCGCGCGCTCGGCTTCTGTGGCATCCATCATGCGGCCGGTCAGCACCATGTCCATGGCCTTGGCCTTGCCGATGGCGCGCGGCAGGCGCTGGGTGCCGCCCGCGCCCGGAATGACGCCGAGCTTGATTTCCGGTTGGCCAAACTTGGCGTTGTCGGCCGCAATGATGAAGTCGCACATCATGGCCAGCTCACAGCCTCCGCCCAGGGCAAAGCCGCTGACGGCCGCGATCACCGGCTTGCGGATGCTGCGCAGCTGCTCCCAGTTGCGCGTGATGTAGTCACCCTTGTAGACGTCGGCAAAGCTGTAGTTCGCCATGGCGCCGATGTCGGCGCCGGCGGCGAACGATTTCTCGCTGCCAGTGATGACCATGCAGCCGATGGCCGGATCGGCATCGAAGGCCTTGAGTGCCGCACCCAATTCGTCCATGAGCTGGTCGTTCAGCGCATTGAGTTGCTTGGGACGGTTGAGGGTGATGATGCCGACCTTGCCGGCTTCGGTGCGGACCTGGATCAGTTCGTAAGTCATGTGAGTCTCTCCGTTGAAATCTGTTTTTCTATCGCGTCGCCTCAAGGGTCACGCGTCGCGGGCATCCGTGGAACCGGCGTTGCCGGGCCACTGGGTGCGCCCCCTCGAGAGGGAGGCGGCGTCAGGGCCGCCACGGGGGGGGTTCATCTTTACGCCTGCAGGAACATGCGGTAAGCCGGATTCTGGGTCTCCTCCACGTAGGCATAGCCCAAGGTGGCGAGGAACTTGGAGAAGGCCTTGTCGTCGGTCTTGGGCACCTGAATGCCGACCAGGATACGGCCGTAGTCGGCGCCCTGGTTGCGGTAGTGAAACAGGCTGATGTTCCATGTCGGCCGCATCAGGTTGAGGAACTTCATCAGCGCGCCCGGCCGCTCGGGGAAGATGAAACGCAGCAGTCGTTCGTCCTGCGCCAGTGCGGAATGGCCGCCCACCATGTGGCGGATGTGCTCCTGTGCCAGGTCGTCATGCGTGAGGTCCAGCGTGGCGAAGCCGTGGCGCTTGAAATTGGTGGCGATCTTGCCGCTTTCCCCGCGGGCGGAGGTGGTGATGCCCACGAACACGTGCGCTCGGCGGTCATCGCTGATGCGGTAGTTGAACTCGGTCACGTTGCGCGGCCCGCCCGGCAGGCTGCCGATCAGTTCGCAGAAGCGGCGGAAGCTGCCGCGTTCTTCCGGAATGGTGACGGCGAACAGCGCCTCGCGTTCCTCGCCCACTTCGGCGCGCTCGGCCACGAAGCGGAGTCGGTCGAAGTTCATGTTCGCACCGCACAGGATGGCGGCGTAGGTCTGGCCCTTGGTCTTGTGCTGCGCCACGTACTGCTTGATGGCGGCTACCGCCAGCGCGCCAGCAGGTTCGACGATGGAACGCGTGTCGACGAAGATGTCCTTGATGGCGGCGCATACGGCGTCGGTGTCCACCTCAATGTAGTCGTCCACCAGCTTGCGCGTCAGGCGGAAGGTTTCCTGGCCGACCAGTTTCACCGCGGTGCCGTCGGAGAACAGGCCCACATCGTCGAGTTGCACGCGCTTGCCGGCGCGCACCGACTGAATCATGGCGTTGGAATCGTTCATCTGCACGCCGATGACCTTGACCTCCGGCCGTACCGCCTTGATGTAGGCGGCCACGCCGCTGATCAGGCCGCCGCCGCCGATGGCCACAAACACCGCATCCAGCGGCCCCTGGTGCTGGCGCAGCATCTCCATGGCAATGGTGCCCTGGCCGGCGATCACGTCGGGGTCATCGAAGGGGTGGACGAAGGTCAGCCCCTGTTTCTTCTGCAGCGTCAGTGAGTGGTTGTAGGCGTCCGAATAGCTGTCGCCATGTAGCACCACCTCGCCGCCGAGCGCCTTGACCGCATCGATCTTCAGCTGCGGCGTGGTGGTCGGCATGACGATGACAGCACGTGTGCTTAAGCGATGGGCGCCGAGCGCCACGCCTTGGGCATGGTTGCCGGCCGAGGCGCAGATCACGCCCTTTTTGAGTTGCTCGGGCGTCAGGTGCGCCATCTTGTTGTAGGCGCCGCGCAGCTTGAAGCTGAACACCGGCTGCTGGTCCTCGCGCTTGAGCAGCACCTTGTTGTGCAGGCGGCGGCTCAGTGATTTGGCGGATTCGAAGGCCGACTCGATGGCCACGTCATAGACGCGGGCGGTAAGGATCTTTTTCAGGTAGTCGGCCGGTTGCAGGGGTCTTGTTTTCATGGCTGATGGCAGTGTAGTCATAATTTGTGCCTGACCAATTCGCCATTTTGACAAGAGAACACCTATGGAATGCACAGTGAGCTGGACCGGCGCCACGGGCGCGCGCTCGGGCATGGGCTTTCTGGCCGAAACCGGCAGTGGCCACGCCGTGATGATGGATGGCGCGCCGGACGCCGCCAAGCCCGAAAACGGCGGCCAGAACCTGGCGCCGCGCCCGATGGAGATGGTGCTGGCCGGCACCGGCGGCTGCACGGCTTACGACGTGGTGCTGATCCTCAAGCGTGGCCGGCATGACGTGCGCGGCTGCTCGGTCAAGCTCACCAGTGAGCGGGCCGAGGCCGACCCCAAGGTCTTCACCAAGATCCACATGCACTTCACCGTCACAGGTAAAGGTATTCCGGCCGCTGCGGTGGAGCGCGCCATCGCCATGAGCCACGACAAGTACTGCTCGGCCAGCATCATGCTGGGCAAGACCGCCGAGATCACAACTGACTTTGATCTGGTCGAGGTCTGATTTAGCGGCAAATCGGCCACGCGCTCCTATCCAGAGAGCGCGGGATGCTATTCAAACGATAGCGACGAGGTTCAGATGTGATGCGCCACGGTCGTCATGACCTTGGCGGCGGCTTTCATCAGGCCCTTCACTGGCGGCGACAACTCGATGGCACCGGCCTTCTGGGCGTCGACCGCATGCCGCACCTCGTCCTCGGCCATCTGCAACACGATGGCGCGCGAGGCCGTGTCGCCTGGGGGCAGGCGGTCCATGTGACTCAGCAGATGGGCCTCGACCTGGCGCTCGGTTTCCACCACGAAGCCCAGGCTTACTGGATCGCCCAGCCGCCCCGCCAGCAGGCCGATGCCGAAGGCGCCGGCGTACCACAGCGGATTGAGCAGCGAGGGGCGTGAGCCCAGTTCGTCCAGCCGCTGCTTGGTCCAAGCAAGGTGGTCGGTTTCCTCAACACAGGCGCGGGTGAAATGCGCGCGCAAGTGCGGGTTACGGGTGGCAAAGGCCTGCGCGGTGTAAAGCGCCTGAGCGCAGACCTCGCCGACGTGGTTGACGCGCATGAGGGCTGCCGACAAGCGTTTTTCCTCCTCGGACAGCGCGCCTGACGGGGTGGTGGGCTGCGGTGTCGGCAG
The DNA here is from genome assembly GCA_041905305.1 of Hylemonella sp. Taxonomy (GTDB): domain Bacteria; phylum Pseudomonadota; class Gammaproteobacteria; order Burkholderiales; family Burkholderiaceae_C; genus Hylemonella. Next base: position 7,239 of record JAYRLJ010000044.1, read on the forward strand.
GGCTGCGCGTGGTGGCGCAAACAACGTGCGCAGGGCGGTGTCGGCGGTGGTCAACAGGGCATCAATCATGGTCCTTCCTTGTCCGCAGCGAGGCGGTCGGCCGCAGTATCGCGCAGATGCAATTCCTCGCGTATGACCTGGCGCAAAGTTGTCTCGAGCGTAGCCCGGTCCATGGCTTCGCGCAGGGCGGCATTAATCAGCGTCTGGTAACCGCGCCCACCTGCCTGGGCTTTGAACCAGGCAAT
>JAYRLJ010000044.1:7520-14581 GCA_041905305.1 Hylemonella sp.
CTTCTTCAAAAGAGCCCGCTTGGTTGATATGTAGATAATTATGGAGATGTTTGAGGGTTCACGATGTTCAGCCCGCTTGGGGTTGCACTTTGTTGCAGTGCTGCAACGAATCCGCTCCTATAACCCGGTTTGCAGCGGTTTTTCTTTGCCAAAGGTTCCGGGCTCTGGTGCAATAGCGTCAACTTCCTTAAAGAGGAGGTTGGCCCGGGGAACCGAAACTCCCTTCGGGACCCTTGTTTAACCTTTGGAGAACTTTCAATATGAAAAAGACCCTGATCGCTCTGGCCGCTATCGCTGCCACCAGCGCTTTCGCCCAGTCTTCCGTGACCCTGTACGGCGTGGCTGATGTCAACTACAAGGTAACCGAGCAAAAAGCTGCCGCTGGTCTGGTGAACAAGACCGCCGGCGTCGGTGAAGCTGGCCTGGCCGGCAACCGTATCGGTTTCCGTGGTACTGAAGATCTGGGTGGTGGCCTGAAAGCCAACTTCGTGATCGAGCAAGGTATCAACCTGACCACCGGTAACCTGTTCTCGCAGCGTACCGCCACCTCCGGCCCGCAAACCGGTGACGCCGCTGCTACCGCCCCCCTGGGTACCGGCTCTGATGGCACCGCTTACAGCACCTCTACCAACCGTCAGTCCTACGTGGGCCTGGCTGGTGGCTTCGGTGAAATCCGCGCTGGCTACCAGTACAACCACGTGTACGTCGTGTCCACCCTGTCTGGTTACAGCCTGGGTTCGGAAGGCCTGTACGGCGCTGACGCTTACCACACCCATGGCAATACCGCCGTCGGTGGTACCCGTGGCAACGGCCTGACCTACATTACCCCCACCTTCGCTGGTGGCTTCCAGGTGTCGGCTCAGTACGGCTTCCAGGACCAGAGGTCTGATCTGGCTACCGCGGACGCTGCCAAGCTGTTCTCGCGTCTGGGCCTGTTGGTGACCTACAACAACGGTCCCCTGAGCGTGGCTCTGGCTCACACCCGTGCTGACACCAAGGACAACACCGCTGGTGGCAACACCGCTAACCGTTCTGGTCAGCTGAACCAGTTGGCTGCTTCCTACGACTTCGGCGTGGCCAAGGTTGCTGGTTTGATGAACAATGGTACCGACGGTGGCACCGCCACTTCCGGCACCAACAGCGCTTACAAGTCGTGGCAGCTCGGCGTGAGCGTTCCGTTCGGCAAGGCTTCTGCTTTCGTGAACTATGGTACTGCTACGACCGAAGCTGACGGCGCCGCTACCAAGTCTCTGGATGACAAGGGTTACCAACTGGGCCTGAAGTACAGCCTGAGCAAGCGTACCACCGCCTACGCTCTGTACGGTTCGCGTAAGAACGACACCACCGTTTCCACCACCGTGGAAAGCCGCACCGGCTACATGATGGGCGTCAGCCACACCTTCTAATCTGACGCTGGCCTAGTGCCAGTGATCGATGAGGAGAGTGAAAACCCTGCCACGGCAACGTGGCAGGGTTTTTTTCTTGCTAGTTCAGGCTCAGATCTCGCGACAGAAGCGCACAGCGACTCGACGTCAACGAATCTAGGCGTAGCGTTTGTTGCGCAAGTTGTTCTTCATTTCCTTGAGCATCGGCTGCAGCCGGCCGCCGCCGATACGCAGTGCGACGCAGGTAGCCAGAATATCCACGACCATCAGATGCAGAAGACGCGACACCATGGGGCTGTAGCGGTCGTAGCCTTCGGGGTGGTCGGCGGCAAGGAAGATGTGGCCAGCCATGGCCAAGGGGGATCCACTGGTGGTGATGACGATGGTGGTGGCGCCGTTCTTGCGCGCGATGTCGCAGGCGTCCATCAGGTCTCGCGTGCGGCCTGAGTTGGAGATGATCACCAGACAGTCCCCTGGCCCCATCAGTGATGCGCTCATCACCTGCATGTGACCATCGCTGTAGGCCACGGTGTTGACGCCGAGTCGAAAGAACTTGTGCTGCGCGTCCAAGGCCACGATGCCCGAGTTGCCGGCACCAATGAACTCGATGCGCTTGCCGGTCTTGTAGGTGGCGGCCAGTGCCGCGGCGGCCTTGTCGATAGCGGCTGTGGAGGCATCGTTGCGGTACTTGAGGAAAGCCGCCACGGTGTTATCGATGACCTTGACCACCACGTCGCTGGTCTTGTCGTCGACGTCCACGCTCCGGTGAATGAAGGGGACGCCCTCGCTCACCGTGCCGGCTAACTTGAGCTTGAAATCGGACAGGCCGTCGTAACCCATGCTGCGGCAGAAACGCACCACGGTTGGCTTGCTGACGTGGGCACGCTCCGCCAGTTCGCTGACTGGCAGCTGGGCAAACGCGCGTGGGTCGGTCAGCACGAGTTTGCCGACGCGTTGCTCGGCCGGGGCCAGGGAGGGCAGTGAAGCCCGGATTCGATCCAGCATGCAGACTCCTGTGCGCCCGTGCCTGGCGCTGCTTGGCAGTTACGGCGTCAAAACGCCAAATCGTAATTTTATTTCACTCATAATCCTAGGACATGAATCAGCTCGACGCGCTCAAGCAGTACACCACCGTGGTGGCAGATACCTGCGACTTCCGACAGATCGCAGCATTCAGGCCACAGGATGCCACGACCAATCCTTCCCTGATCCTCAAGGCGGTGCAGAAAAGCGATTACCAGCCCTTGCTCAAGGAGACTGTGTCCCGTTTCCGTGACCGTCCGCTCGACGAACTCATGGATCGCCTGCTGGTGCGATTCGGCGCGGAGATTCTCGCCATCGTTCCGGGGCGTGTGTCGACCGAGGTGGACGCGAGGTTGAGCTTCGACACCGAAGCCACCGTCGCACGGGCTGAACGGATCATCGAGCTGTACCAGGCGCTGGGTACCCCGGTCGAGCGTGTGCTGATCAAGATTGCCGCCACCTGGGAGGGCATCCAGGCCGCAGCCCAATTGGAGCGACGCGGCATTCACACCAACCTGACGCTGCTGTTTTCGCTCTGCCAGGCCGTGGTCTGCGGCCAGGCCAAGGTGCAACTGATCTCGCCCTTCGTCGGGCGCATTTACGATTGGTATAAAAAGGCGGCCGGCGGTGCCTGGGACGAAGCGGCCCATGCAGGTGCCAATGATCCCGGGGTGAGGTCGGTGCGGGCGATCTACCAGCACTACAAACACTTCGGCATCACGACGGAGATCATGGGCGCAAGCTTTCGCAACACAGGTCAGATCACGGCGCTGGCTGGATGCGACCTGCTGACCATCGCGCCGGAACTGCTGGCCCAACTGGCTGACAGCGAGACGCCAGTGGCGCCCGCGCTGGATCCGCAGGCTGCCAGGGCCATGAACTTGCCGGCGATCAACTATGACGAAGCGGGTTTCCGGTACGCCTTGAATGGGGACGCGATGGCGACTGAAAAATTGGCCGAAGGCATCCGCGCTTTTGCGGCGGACACCCTCAAGCTCGAACAACTGATTCAGACTGCCCGAGATGAACCGACTGCGTTGTGACCGCACCCTGGCTTGGGGACACCTGCGGCATTTGTTCGATGCCCACGGGCGCGACTTCGATTTGCGTCAGGCGTTCGCTGTCGACCCCCAGCGCTTCGATCGCTTCGGCCAGCATGCACCGTATGTCTTTGCCGATCTGTCGAAGAATCTGCTGGATGCCGAAACCTTGACGAAGCTGCTGGCGCTGGCGCGCCAGTGCGGTGTCGAAGCGCATCGCGATGCGATGTTCCGTGGTGAGGCGATCAATCGTACCGAGCATCGACAGGTCATGCATTATCTGTTGCGTTATCCGGCTCTGAGTGCCGACGATAAAGCGCCAGATGCTATAAAAAATGTATTAAATGAGTTGCGGCAGGTGCATGCCTCGCTCAACGTCATGCTGACTTATGCCGACATGGTGCGTCATGACGAGCGCATCACCGACGTCGTGAATATCGGCATTGGTGGCTCGGATCTCGGGCCACAGATGGCTGTGCTGGCGCTCGACGAATTTGTTACCCGCCGCAAGCGCTTCCACTTCGTTTCCAGCGTCGATGGCCATGAACTCAGTCAGGTCCTGCGCGAGGTGCAGCCGGAAAGCACGCTGTTTCTGATTTCCTCCAAGTCGTTCACCACACTGGAGACCATGACCAACGCGCGCTCGGCCAAGGCCTGGTTCGAGGCGCAGGGTGGGCGCGACATCGCGCGGCATTTCTGCGCCCTCACCAGCAACGTCGAGGCGGCACGCGCCTTCGGTATCGGCACCACCTTCGATTTCTGGGACTGGGTGGGCGGGCGCTATTCGATGTGGTCCGCCATCGGCCTGCCGGTTGCGATTGCCATTGGAGCGCAACGCTTCCGCGAAATGCTGGCGGGTGCGCACGCCATGGATGAACATTTCCGCACGGCGCCACTCGAGAACAATCTGCCGGTCAAGCTGGCCTTGCTCGACATCTGGTACCGCAATTTCCACGGCTTCGGCAGCCGCAGTGTGGCGCCCTACCACAGCGGACTGCGCCGCATGCAGGCCTACTTGCAGCAACTGGAGATGGAGAGCAACGGCAAACGGGTGGACGAACAGGGGCAGGCGCTACCATATGCCACGTCACCGGTGATCTGGGGTGAGCCGGCAGCCAACGGGCAGCATGCCTATTTCCAGATGCTGCACCAAGGCAGCGATGTCATCCCCGTGGAATTCATTGCGGTGAAGAGGGTGGGGCACAGCTTGCCGGAGCATCACCACAAGCTGCTTGCCAATGCACTGGCGCAGGCGCGGGCGCTGATGCTGGGGCAGGAAGACCCTGACGGGCATCGACATCTGCCCGGCAACCGACCCAGTACCTTTCTGCTGCTGGACGAGCTGACACCTGCCAGCCTCGGGGCCATCATTGCCCTCCAGGAGCACCGGGTCTTCGTGACCGGCTCGTTGTGGGGTATCAACAGCTTTGACCAGTGGGGCGTCGAACTCGGCAAGGTGCTTGCCAAGGATATTGAACCCCGCCTGGCGAGCGGCGATACGGCCGGGCTGGATGCATCCACCGCCGGCTTGCTGCAGCGTCTTCGCGCCCCGGCCCCTTGATTGCCCCCGCGACGTCGCGGGGAATTCGGGTGGCACACGCCCTTTGGCGTGGGCATGCGTCAGCATGGAGGGGTTTGTTCAACAACCCGGAGATAGGAGACATGCATGATCAAACGCCGTGATTTGCTCGTTGGTGGAGGTGCTGCTGCGGCAGCCTACCTGGCTGGTTCTTTCATGCCACTGGTGGCGCAGAACGCTCCCAGTTTTGGCGCCCCCAGCGTCGTGCAGGTGGGTTACCGCAAGCAGAAGGTGGGCGACATGGAGATCATCGCTTTGAACGATGGTGTCACGCGCCGTCCTTTGGCCGCCGAGTTCGTTCGCAATGCGCCACTGGCAGAGGTGCAGGAACTCTTGCGCTCGCAGAACCTGCCAACCGAGTACGTCGACGTGCCCTACACGCCGTTCTTGATCGTGGCAGGCAATCGCCGTGTACTGCTCGACACCGGTTTTGCCGACAATGGTCCAGCAACCACCGGGCGCCTGCTGACCAATCTGAATGCGGCCGGTTTCAAGGCGGAGGACATCGATACCGTCGTCATCAGCCATCATCATGGCGACCATATCAACGGCCTGCGCAACAAGGCAGGCCAATTGGTCTTCCCTAAGGCGAAGATCATGGTGCCGAGCATCGAGCATGCTTTCTGGATGGACGACGCCAAGATGGTTGCTGCACCGGAGGCGATGAAAGGTGCGTTCCAGAATGTACGCCGTGTCTTTGGTGGACTGGGGGCAGATCAGTTGATCCAGTTCCAGGCCGGCCAGGAGATCATTCCAGGTGTCACCACGACGGCAGCCTACGGGCACACGCCGGGCATGGTGACGGTCACGGCGCAGAGCCGTGGCGAGAAGTTCATGTACCTGGCCGACCTGACCAACGTGCCGCAGTTGTTCGCCCGCAACCCGGACTGGGCGGTAGTGTTCGACATGAACGCCGAGGAGGCACGCCAGACCCGCCGCAAGGTGTTCGAGATGGTCGTGAACGAGAAGGTCATGGCCGGTGGCTTCCACTTCCCCTTCCCGGCCTTCGGCCGCATTGAGAAGCTGGGCAACGGCTACGACTTCAAGCCGGTCGCCTGATATTCGTTAGCCCAATGAAAAACCCCGCAGTGTTAACACTGCGGGGTTTTTTTCTTGAGTCGTGTGCGATGGCGCACATCGACGCAGCATGGCGATTCAGGGCTAGGCGGGGCGGCGCAAACAGTACTGTTGTGTACGGCAAGCCGCCGCAACGACGCCCTAAATCATCAGGCAAGGAGCAATTACATGCCCATGCCGCCCATGCCGCCCATGCCACCCATGTCGGGCATGCCACCAGCAGCCGGAGCCTCGTCCTTCGGTGCCTCAGCCACCATGCATTCGGTGGTGAGCATCAGGGAGGCCACGGAAGCGGCGTTCTGCAGGGCAGTGCGGGTCACCTTGGTCGGGTCTAGAATACCCATCTCGATCATGTCGCCATAGGTATCGTTGGCGGCGTTGAAGCCGAAGTTGCCCTTGCCGGCCAACACAGCGTTCACCACCACGCTCGGCTCGCCGCCAGCGTTGAACACGATCTCGCGCAGGGGAGCTTCGATGGCCTTGAGCACCAGCTTGATACCGGCGTCCTGGTCATGGTTGTCACCCTTGATCTCGCCGGCGGCCTGACGGGCGCGCAGCAGGGCTACGCCACCACCAGCCACGATGCCTTCTTCCACGGCAGCGCGGGTGGCGTGCAGGGCGTCTTCCACGCGGGCCTTCTTTTCCTTCATCTCGACTTCGGTGGCAGCGCCGACCTTGATCACGGCCACACCGCCGGCCAGCTTGGCCACGCGTTCCTGCAGCTTCTCGCGGTCGTAGTCGCTGGTGGCTTCCTCGATCTGCACGCGGATCTGCTTGACGCGCGCTTCGATGTCGGCGGCAGCACCGTTGCCATCGATGATGATGGTGTTTTCCTTGCCCACTTCGATGCGCTTGGCCTGGCCGAGGTCAGCCAGCGTGACCTTCTCGAGCGTCAGGCCGACTTCTTCGGCGATGACCTTGCCGCCGGTCAGGATGGCGATGTCTTCCAGCATGGCC
>JAYRLJ010000417.1:0-2594 GCA_041905305.1 Hylemonella sp.
CGGCAGCTTGAGCTTGGTCACACCCAGCACGGCACCCAGCACCACGCAGGCGATGAGGGCATACATCATCTCGCTGGTGATGGCACGCAGCATGGAATAGAACGGCGTGAAGTACCAGACCGGGGCGATGTGTGCCGGCGTCTTCAGCGGGTCGGCCGGGATGAAGTTGTTGTACTCCAGGAAGTAGCCACCGAACTCAGGCGCGAAGAACACGATGGCAGTGAACACCATCAGGAACACGCTCACGCCCAGGATGTCATGCACCGTGTAGTAGGGGTGGAACGGAATGCCGTCCAGCGGCTTGCCGTTGGCGTCCTTGGGCGCATCGGGGCCCTTGATCTCGACGCCATCGGGGTTGTTGGAGCCGACATCGTGCAGCGCCAGCAGGTGCGCCACCACCAGGCCCAGCAGGACCAGCGGCACGGCGATCACGTGGAAGCTGAAGAAGCGGTTCAGCGTGGCATCGCCCACCACGTAGTCGCCGCGGATCAGCAGCGCCAGGTCCGGACCAACGAAGGGAATGGCGGAGAACAGGTTCACGATCACCTGGGCGCCCCAGTAGGACATCTGGCCCCAGGGCAGCAGGTAACCCATGAAGGCCTCGGCCATCAGCACCAGGAAGATGGCGCAGCCGAAGATCCAGACCAGCTCGCGCGGCTTGCGGTAGCTGCCGTAGATCAGGCCACGGAACATGTGCAGGTAGACCACCACGAAGAAGGCGGACGCGCCGGTGGAGTGCATGTAGCGCACCAGCCAGCCCCAGGGCACATCGCGCATGATGTACTCGACCGAGCCGAAGGCCAGCGCGGCATCAGGCTTGTAGTGCATGACCAGGAAAATGCCGGTCACGATCTGGATCACCAGCACCAGCATGGCCAGCGAACCGAAGAAGTACCAGAAGTTGAAGTTCTTCGGCGCGTAGTACTCCGACATGTGGACGCGGTAGGCATCGAAAGCCGTCGGGAAACGGTTCTCGAACCAGTTGGTCAGCTTGGCGCCGGCCGACGCGTTGGGGGAGATTTCCTTGAATTCAGCCATGTTCGTCTTCCTCAAGCCTTCTTGTCTTCGCCGATCAGCAGCTTGCTGTCCGACAGGTACATGTGCGGCGGCACTTCGAGGTTGTCAGGCGCCGGTTTGTTCTTGAACACGCGACCGGCCATGTCGAAGGTGGAACCGTGGCAGGGGCAGAGGAAGCCGCCTTGCCAGTCGTCCGGCAGCGAGGGCTGGGGGCCGGGGGTCAACTTGTCGGACGGCGAGCACCCCAGGTGCGAGCAGATGCCCACGCCCACGAACACTTCCGGCTTGATCGAGCGATGACGGTTCTTGGCGTACTCGGGCGTCGGGTAGGCCTTGCGGTCGGAGTTCGGATCGGCCAGCTGGCCTTCCACCTTCTCCAGCGTCGCCAGTTGTTCCTCGGTGCGGCGCATGATCCACACCGGCTTGCCGCGCCACTCGACCGTCACCTTCTCGCCCGGCTTGAGGGTGGAGATGTCCACTTCCACCGCGGCACCGGCGGCCTTGGCCTTCTCGGACGGCTGGAAGGTGCTGACGAAGGGAATGGCGGTGGCAACACCACCTACGGCACCTGCACAACCGGTGGCGATCAGCCACGTCCGTTTGCTGGGGTCCATCTGACTTTTATCGGCAAGCGTGTCGCTCATGGGAATCCTCAATCTAAACAACGGGATCGACTCGACTTATGAGACGTCTGAGGTCAACTGATAATTGTAGCCGAGCCTCTAGGGTTAAATTGCGCGTCGCCGCCATCGGCGGCCAACAGGCGCCGCGCCATGCGGACCGCCTCGATCAGGCTGGCGGCGTCCGCCCGGCCGGTGCCGGCGATGTCGAACGCCGTGCCATGGTCCGGGCTGGTGCGCACCAGCGGCAGGCCCAGCGTGACGTTGACGCCTTTGTCCACCCCCAGGTACTTGACCGGAATCAGACCCTGGTCGTGGTACATCGCCACCACCACATCGAACTCGCCCGGACGGCCCGGCGCCTGGCGGGCCCGCATGAACACGGTGTCCGGCGCCAACGGCCCATGGACATCCAACCCCTCGGCCCGCGCCTGCGCAAGCGCGGGCGCAATCACCACGATTTCCTCGCGCCCGAACAGCCCCCCCTCGCCGGCATGCGGGTTCAGACCGGCCACCGCGATGCGGGGCACACGGCCCAGCGCCGAGCGCAGCGCCTGATGCGTGATGCGCAACGTGCTCAACACGTTGTCGAGGGTCACGCCCTCGATCGCCTGGCGCAGCGACACATGGATGCTGACCAGCACGGTACGCAACTCGTCATTGGCCAGCATCATGCGCACCGGTAGCTCGGCCACGGACTTGCCGGCATGGGCCGCCGCCTCGGCCTGCAGGAGTTCGGTGTGGCCGGGAAAAGCGTTGAACGGCGCGCCGGCCGCCGACAAGGCCTCCTTGTGCAGCGGCGCCGTCACCAGACCGGCGACTTCGCCGCGCAGCGCCGCACGCGCCGCCCAGACCACGCAACGCCCCGCCAGCCGGCCCGCTTCGGCGCTGATGCGGCCGAACGGCACCAGCGCCTCCAGCGCCTCGACCTGCAGTACCGGCAGGCAATGCGGCGCG
>JAYRLJ010000045.1:0-14545 GCA_041905305.1 Hylemonella sp.
ACGCGCCGCACCGCCCCCACGCCGTGCCGCCTTGGGGCCGGTGGTCGAAAACCCCGGGCGCGGCGGTGGCCGCGCCCGGTTTCACTGCTCAAAGCCAAAACGCCCCATCGCCGCCTTCGGACAGGCGGCGATGGGGCCACGCACAAGGGCGCTCGTGCGCGAAATCCACGAAGCCAGCAAGTGTGGCGGCGCATCGCGCCGCCAACGATTCGACCGAGCCCCGCCGCAATGGGCGGGGCTGGTGTGGCTACGCCCCGGCTTGCTGCGGCAGGTTGCACGAAAGCGTGCCGTCCCCGACGCTGGCGGTTCGTTGTCTGTACGTCACGAAAGACGGTTCACCGACACGCCGCCCAGCCTCGCTTCTATGGAGCTTCCACACCACGCCTCAGTATGTGGCCGTGAGCTGCGGCAGGGGCGCTCTGGCCTTGTCGTCGGGGCATTGACCTGGCCCGCGTCAGGGCGCAAGCCGGTGCAGCCGTCACGCGGGGATGCCGAGTTGGCCACGTCTCCATTCGGGAGCGGGCGGCCTGTGCGTCCTTGTCTTGTTGTGAATCCTGGCGGTGGCGCGGCTGCGCCTTGTGCTTGATGGCCGCAACCTTGCAGCGAAAACAATTTCCCCTGCGCTGCGCGCATTCCTCGCGGGACAAATTCTTTTCGCTTCCAGGTTCTCCACGTTGTTGCGACCGCTGCGCGGTGCGACCAGCCCATCCCCCGCCGGCCGGATCACAACAAGGACGCACTGGCGCGACCTTGTTCAACCCGAAAGGAGAAATCATCATGGCTAACATCGGCACCTTCACCGCAGAGAAAGACGGCTACACCGGCCAGCTCCGCACCCTGACGCTGAACGTCAAGGTCAAGCTCGTTCCCAACGACAAGGGCGACACCGAGAGCACCCCCGACTTCCGCCTGCAGGCGGCGGGCCACGATATCGGCGCGGCATGGAAGAAGACCAGCGAAGCCGGACGGCCCTACGTCTCCGTGACCCTCGACGACCCTTCGTTCCCCGCAACGGTCTATGCTCGCCTGATCGAAGCCGAGGACGGTACGCACGACCTGATCTGGTCGCGCAACAAGCCGAAGGCGGCCTGACAGCCGCTTACCGCGCTCCGCCCACTGCGGCGGGGCGCGATGCTGCTGATCGCAGCACTGCACGCGCAGGATTTCTGCTGCTGCCGCGTGCTGGATACGCCCATCAGGGAGGGCCTGCATGGGTGCCTGGTGGCTCGCAATCCGTCTCAACGAGCGATGTATGACGTGTCGGCGCTATAAGCCCCGCCGGGCTTTCGGGCTTCGCCCCGTGCCGCCAAGCCGTCACGGCCATACGGCTTCAATCCCTCACGCCTTCGCGCCTGCGGCGCTGCGCGCTCCGCTTGCTGCAATTCAGTACCACACGCCAACGCGCTACGGCGTATCGGGCTCTTCCAATATTGCTCTGAGTTCCTGGCGTACCTGTGCCAGCAATTCATCAGCTTCGCGGGTGTTGTCACCGGCATAAGCCAATGTCAGCAGCGTGAGCGGATGCACTTCCATGACCTCGCAAAGATCGGCCAGCTTCTGGATGGTTGGGCTTTTCAGGTTGCGCTCCAGCGTGCTCATGTAGGTGCGACTGGACACGTTGGAGAACGCTTCCTGGCTCAAACCACGCGCCTTCCTTACCGTCCGAATCGCCGCTGCCAATGAGTTCTTCGCTGCCACCTATGGTTTCCCCAAAAAACCAAGATGACAGCCCATTGCGCCCTATAGGACTACAATCTATAGTGTTCATTTGGTGGTGATGTTTTCCTTTTCCGTGCTTTTACGGAGATCCGCATCTGCGGATTTCCTCAGACCCAGGGAACCGCATCCGTGTCTTTCCTGACTTCCACCAATACGCCTTCGTGCCTCTCCGCTTTTGCGGCTTCGTGCGCTTGCGCATACGTGCATCCGTCCGCAGGCACAGATGCGCCTCGGCGATTGCGTGTGTTCGTGGAAGGGGCGCGGCCTTGACCACGCTTGTCACCGAGGAAGACCGGGTGCACCTACTGGCCCACGGCCTCACCCGCGCCGCAGGCCAGGAATGTGACCCGCTGCCCGTGGTGCGCCTGTTCACACCGGACGCACATGCGACCTGGCTATTGGCCGCGCTCGATCCGACCGATGGCGATACGGCCTACGGCCTGATCGACCTCGGGATCGGGATGCCTGCCCTGGCGACGGTGAAGCTGTCCGATCTGGCGTCCATCGTCGGGCCGCTCAAGCAGCCCGTGATACGAGATCGGTATTTCCAGCCGACGCGGCCGCTGTCGGAATACGTTCGACTGGCTCAGGAAAACGGTTCGATCACCGATTGACGCATTCCAGCGCGACCAGGCAAAAAGTATCGCATTGTGACTATTTCGGTCTTAGCCAAGACCTGGCAAGTCTTGATCCGCATGCTTGCACCAGGGTGGTGCGCTCCTGACCAAAACAGTCATGATGCCAGGCGCGAGATTCGGCACGGTGTTCAATGCTGCACCCCATTTCCGGGCGGTGCAGTCGTCGCATTTAGACGATTTCGGCAATGCACTGGAGCGAATCTGTCTTGACACCAGCAGTTAAAGCGTAACCCGAGTTTGATGACCACTTGATGGCGATTCGATAGCTCCCGCACAGCGGAATTGTGGCGACGTTCCCAGAAACAGGGAGGTTTCGCCATGACTGACCGCAGCAGCCAACACTGGTATCCCACGGCCGCGTATCTCTACACGCTGCACCTCGATGGCCCAGCGCTGGCTTGGGAGTATTTGCGCAGGAATCCAAGCTACCGGCGCGACTGGCTACGCCGGCGTCGCAAGCCTGATGCGGCGCAGGCCTGGGGCCTGCGCCTGCTGGAAGATCCCGGCCTGGATGCGCGCGACGCACATCCTGCTTGGTTCCCCGATCACGATGCCGTGGTGCAGCTATACCCCGACGCCGACCCACCACCCGATGCGCATACCTTCGAGTTCTGGCGCATTCCTGGGCGCAAGCAACTGACCCACGACGGCAAGCGCCTGGTGCTCGTATCGCATTGGCCAGGCTGCTGCGTTCGGCTGGCACTCGCACCCGACCTGGAAGATGGTTCGGCCTATCTCTACGCCACACGCGCCTGCGCCACGCCCTGTGCGCGCTACCGCACGCTCGCTGCGAAGCTGGATGCGCTATCTGCCGCAACCGTGGCCACGCCTGTGGCAACAGCCCGCTCCCGCCCCACGCCCGCCGCGCTGCTGGAACTGCATACCTTGCAAGCGCTCGACGCGACCCTCGCGGGAGCCTCCTTGCGCGAGGTGGGCGAAGGTCTGTTCGGCGCGGATGCCGTCGCGGCCGACTGGCACAAAGACAGTGCATTGCGTGCCCGCGTACGGCGGCTGGTACGCCGCGGCGATGAGCTGATGCACGGCGGCTACCGCCGACTAGCGCAGCTTCCAATGTTCCCGTCGCATTAGGGGGGACGTTTCTCGACCCGTGCGAATCGTCCCTTAGCAAGAAGCCTTGCTTTCTTGAGAGTGCCTCTATCCGGCCGCGTGGTGTGGCCGGGCTTGATGGAGGTACATCCCATGCGACCTGCTCCCTCGCGGCCTGCCGCCGCTGCCGTCACTGCGACCTCGCAGCCTCAACGCTACCTGACAAACGACGAAGCCGCCGACTACCTGCGGCTGTCGCCGCGCACGCTGGAGAAGCAGCGGGTGATCGGCGGCGGCCCCAAGTTCCGCAAGTTCGGCCGCCGCGTCATGTACGCGGTGTCCGACCTCGATGCCTGGGCCGACCAGCGCAGCTACGAGGCCACGTCCGATCCCGAATACGCCGAGCGCCACGCGGGCGACTACCGTGATGGCCGCTGATCGTCGGCGCGTGGGTGGCCTTCGCCATGTCCAGCCCGCCAGGGCAAGCCTTGCCGCAGCGCGAACAGCTCGATCTGTTCCGCGCGCTGCCGGGCGACATGGCGCCACGCGATTCCCAGGACTTGATGGCCTTTCCGTTCTTCTCGCTTGCCAAGTCGCGGCGCACGGCGCCGATCGACTTCCGCAGCGGGAACGTCACCATTCGCGTGGAAGGCACGCAGGAGCACGGCATCGCAACGATATGGGATGCCGACGTGCTGATATGGGCCGCCTCGCAGATCGTGGAGGCGCGCGACGCGGGCCTGCGCCCGTCGCGCTGGATACGCGCCACGCCTTACGAGATTTTGCGCTTCATCGGGCGCGGCACGTCCCTCAACGACTACCAGCGCCTGAAGGCCGCCCTCGACCGGCTGCAATCGACCACGGTGGCCACGTCCATCCGCGAAACCACGGGAAGGCGCTTGCATCGCTTCTCGTGGATCAACGAGTGGAAGGAACTCGCCGACGCCAGCGGCACCCCGCTGGGCATCGAGCTGATCTTGCCGGACTGGTTCTATGCCGGCGTGCTCGACGCCGCCCTGGTGCTGACCATCGACCCGGCCTATTTCCGCTTGAAGGGCGGTATCGAACGCTGGCTGTACCGCCTGGTGCGCAAGCATGGCGGGCGGCAGGAGCACGGCTGGCAATTCGACTTCCGACACCTGTACCGCAAATCCGGCAGCGCGGCCCGCTTCTCGGACTTCGCCTACGACGTGCGCGCCCTGGTGGCGCGGCAGTCGTTGCCCGGCTACGTCCTCGGCATCGAGCGGATGCCGGACGACAACACCGAGCTGCTGACCTTCCGGCCCGTGCCGCACGCGGCACGGGGATAACTGCGGGAGAACCTGTGGACGGCCTCGTGCTATCAGGAGTACCGGGTATCGTGCTATCAGGAGTACGACCCTCGTGCTATCAGGAGTACGAAAACGCCGGAAAGCCAACAACGGCGCGGGTTTGCGTTCCCTCTAACTTACCTAACAAGAAATACATAACTTTTAGTAGAAGCGCGCCGTTTCGGTGGACAACCACGAAACGGCACGGCCAGGCCGGCTTTCCAGCTCGGAGGGCCGCGCCATGATCTTCGCGTTTCTCAACCAGAAAGGCGGCGTCGGCAAGACCACGCTCGCCACGCACATCGCCGGCGAACTGGCGATGCGCGGCCTGCATGTCATCCTGCTGGATGCCGACCCGCAGGGGTCATCGCTCGACTGGACGCAGCGGCGTAGCCAGCAGGGCCTGCCCCGTCTGTTCAGCGCCGTGGGCCTTGCCCGCGAAACGCTGCATCAGGAAGCGCCAGAACTCGCCAGGCGGGCCGATCACATCATCATCGACGGCCCGCCGCGCATCGCCGCCTTGGCGCGCTCCGCGCTGCTGGCGGCCGAGCGCGTGCTGATCCCCGTGCAGCCCAGCCCCTACGACGTATGGGCTTCTGCCGAGATGGTCGCGCTGATCCGCGAAGCACAGGTGTTCCGGCCAGCGCTGCGCGCGGCCTTCGTCATCAACCGGCGCGTCAGCACCACCATCATCGGCAGGGAGGCACGGCAATCGCTGGCCGAACAGCCGCTGCCCGCGCTGCGCTCGGAGATACACCAGCGCATCGTCTTCGCAGACAGCGTGGCCGCTGGCCGGCTCGCCCGCGAAACCGCGCCCGACAGCGCCGCTGCCCGCGAGATCGCCGCGCTCACCGACGAACTGCTGCGGTGGCCGACATGACTGGAAAGCCATCACCACGCAGCAAGCGCGTCGGCATCGGCGCGCGTCCCCCAGCGAATCCGCACGCCGAGGCATGGATTCGCAAGGGCGACACAGATGCCTTGCAGAAAGGCGACCTCTACACCGCTCGACTGACGCTCGACATCACGCCCGCCATGCGGGCGCGCATCAAGGTGTCGGCCTTCACGCGAGGCGTGACCGTGGCCGAACTGCTGCGCGGCCTGCTGGAGCAGGAGTTTCCCCCTGAGGGCACGCCATGAACGCATCAGCTTCGACCGTCCACACCCCCAATGCAAGTGCGCCCACGGCTGCGCCGCCGCCGGCGCTTTCGACACTCGCCGGCCAGGCCGACAACGTGCCGCTGACGCGCGTGGCGCTGGCCTACATCGAACCGCGCTTCAAGCTCTATCTGCGCTTCGGCGAACCGGCGCGCACGCTCCAGCTCGACCGCTGGCGGCGCTGCGCCGTGTTCCTGCCGAACGCGGTTCTCTGCCGCATCCGCTGGCAGGCCAACGACTACGGCACGATCCGCTGGCAGCTCATGGTGATGCAGACCGCCACGCCGCTGGACGCCGTGCAGCGCATCCCCGGCGTGCAGCCGGGCGCGCGTCTGCTGCTACACGCCGAAGGCGATGCCAACGTGCGCGCCGTGATGGAACGCATCGACGGCATCGAGGCGCTGGGCATCGCGGCCGCAGCCGTATCGCCCGCGTACTGGCGCACGCTCGCCAACCGGCTCGCAGCGCGCTTGCCGCTACCTACATACACCGCAGAACGGCACGCCGCCTGGCTGGCCGGGAGGGCATTGCCATGATCACGATTTCCACTACCGGCCCCGTGCCGCATCCTCGCTCGCGCCTGCACGCTCGCCTCGTGCTGGCAGGCTTCGCCATCGTCGGCCTCGCTGCGCTGGCCTGGGCGGCGTTCGCGCAGCCGCTGCCGCGAATGACCTACAACCCGTCCGACAGCGTGGCGGTCGGTTGGTATCGCATCGAACCGTTCGACCCGCGCACCGCCTCGCTGCCACGTCCGCTGTCCGTGGACAGCATCGTGCTGGTGCCGCTGCCCGACAGGGCCGCCATACTGGCTGCACAGCGCGGCTACCTGCCGACCCGCGTTCCGCTGCTCAAACGTGTGGGCGCGGTCGCGCCGCAACACGTCTGCATCGTCGCCGGGCAGGTTCGAATCGACGGCGTGCCGGTGGCCGCCGCGCTGCCTGCCGACCGGCTGGGCCGGCCGCTGCCATCCTTGCAGCTTTGCCGCCGTCTCCAACCGGGCGAACTGTTCCTGTTGAGCGCGACCAACTCGGCGTCGTTCGACAGCCGCTATTTCGGGCCGGTCAGCGCGTTCGCCGTGATCGGCGTGGCGCATCCGGTCTGGCTGGAGACACTCCCATGATGGCCGCCGATTCGCTGCACGTCACCGTGCATCTCATCGGGCCATCGGGCATGTCGTTCTGCTGGCCGTCGCGGTGTCGTCGCGCGTGCAGTACGGGTGCATTCGCACCGCACTTCGCGCTGCCTTCGGCGCAGCCGTCCAACGTGCAGGCGTCTTGCCTCGAACGCGCCTGGCCTGCGGTCGTCGTTGCGTTTGCCGGCGGGCTGGCTGCAAGCAGCACAGCGCCGCCGGGCCGCCGACGCCCGGAGCGACAGCGAAGGGCAAAGGCGGAAGGCAAGACAAAAGGACGCGGCACCGGGCCGCGTCGAAAGCCAGTCTGCACATGGGGGTGGCGCGGCACGGAGCGGCTTCGCTGCCGTGCCGTGTGGGGCGCGAGGGGCGCGCCAATGCAGGCATGTCCGCGTGCTTCGCACGCTCGGACACGCCGGAGCTTGCAGGGAGCACAGCCATGACCGACCGCGGCGACCATGATTTCTGGGTGCGCCCTGGCGCGCCGAAGAACCGAGGCAAAGGCCAGGGCCAGAGCTTCGTTTCCAAGGTGCTCAAGCAGGCTGGCAAGGCCAGCGGCGGCAAGTCGGCGGTGCGCCGTCCTACCGCTGGCGGGAGCGGCCAGCACGCCGGCCAGCGGCCCGGCTCACGGCTTGGACGCGGCCATACGGCGGCGCGCTTCGCAGGCGCAAAGCTGACCCCTATGTCACGGCGCGTGACCATCAAGACGCTGCTGGTCAACCAGCGCAACGCCAGTCCGCAGTCGCTCGCCAAGCACCTGCGCTACATCGAGCGCGACGGTGCCGGCCGGAACGGCGAGCCGGGCCGTGCCTACGGGCCGCAGACCGACGAAGCCGACCTCGATGCCTTCAAGGAACGCTGCCAGGACGACCGACATCATTTCCGCTTCATCGTCTCACCTGAAGACAGTGCGGAGCTGGACGACCTGCGCACCTACACCCGGCACCTGATGAACCGGATGGAGGCCGACCTGGGGACGCGGCTGGATTGGGTGGCGGTCGATCACTGGAACACCGACAACCCGCACACGCACCTGATCGTGCGCGGACGCGACGATACCGGCAAAGACCTCATCATCGCGGGCGACTACATCGCCCACGGCTTCCGCCATCGCGCCGCCGAGCTGGCGACGGAATGGCTGGGGCCGCGCACCGAACTGGAGATCCAGCAGACCTTGCAGCGCGAGGTGGAGCAAGAGCGGTGGACGAGCCTCGACCGCACGTTGCAGCGCGAGGCCGGCGAGGATGGCCGGGTGCAGATCGAACGCTTCAACGAACCCCGGCTGCAACGCCAGCGCCTGCTGCTGATCGGCCGCCTGCAACACTTGCAGCGCCTGGGCCTGGCCGACGAGGTGCAGCCCGGCACCTGGGCCGTCCATGCGGACGCGGAGAAGACCTTGCGTGCCCTGGGCGAGCGTGGCGACATCATCCGAACGATGCAGCGGGCCATGAGCGGCAAGCCTCGCGAGCTGGCGGTGTTCGAGCCGGGCGACGACGGCCGCACTATCGTCGGTCGCGTGGCTGCTAAGGGTCTGGCCGACGAGCTGCACGACCGCGGCTATCTGGTCATCGACGGGTTGGACGGCAAAGCCCACTACGTCGCGTTGGACGCCCGCGACGAGCTGGCGAACTATCCCATCGGCGCGGTGGTGGAGGTACGCGGTTCCGCCGAGGTGCGGGCGGCCGACAAGAACATCGCCACGCTGGCGAGCAATGGCCTGTACCGCACCGATCACCACCTGGCGATCGAGCAAGGCCGAGCCAAGCCCGGCCGCGACCCGCAAGAGGCTGTGGCGGCCCATATCCGCCGGCTGGAAGCCCTACGGCGGGCCGGCATCGTGGAGCGCGTGGCCGAGGGGTTATGGAAGGTGCCGGACGACTTGGCCGAGCGTGGCCGCCAGTACGACGCGCAGCGGCTGGGCGGCGTGGCGGTCGAACTGAAATCGCATCTGCCGATTGAACGGCAGGCCCGCGTCATCGGCGCGACCTGGCTGGATCAGCAGTTGATCGGCGGCGGCAAGGGATTGGGCGACCTGGGCTTTGGCGGCGATGCTAGGCAAGCCTTGCAGCAGCGCGCCGACTTCCTCGAAGAACAGGGGCTGGCCCAGCGGCGCGGGCAGCGGCTGATTCTCTCCCGGAATCTGCTGGAAACGCTGCGCAATCGGGAGCTGGCGCAGGCCGCCCAGCACATTGCCGCCGATAGCGGATTGGAGCATCGGCACGTCACAGACGGGCAGCGCGTAGCCGGCATCTACCGGCGCTCGGTCATGCTCGCCAGCGGTCGCTATGCGCTGCTCGATGACGGCATGGGATTCAGTCTGGTGCCTTGGCGGCCGATAATCGAGCCACGACTGGGGCAGCAGATCGCCGCGACTGTACGCGGCGGCGGTGTGTCATGGGAGGTTGGACGGCAAAGAGGTCCTGGGATTGGATCGGGGCCGTAGGCTGTCGTACCGAGTTAAGGTGTCGAGCAGCGTTTTGGCCCTAGCTTCTGTGCTCCGTTAAGACGACTAGTCTGTGCTTATCGACGACGCTGTGGGTGCATGGTTGCTTGCCAATTCCGGTGCAACTCGCAAACGCGCTGCCCCGACCTGAACTGCCCATTCAACGATCTGCCCGGCCAATATATCCGTGGCGACACCGAACGCGCTCACCACATCGGCCTCTCGCTTGCTGCCTGTGGCTTGGATTGCTTCGAAGCGTCTACTGGCAATAGCAGTCCGTTTGGCCGGATCGACCAGTTGCACATCGAGCCGAACCGCGGCGATCGCTTCAGTGCCGCGGTATTCGAGCTGGAACGCCCGCAGCGTACTGCGCAACTCCATATCGGCGCTCATTGGGGTGCTATCGGTAATCACGGAAGTCGACCGCCCATCGCGCATGAAGGCTTCGACGATTCGGTCACGCAGCAGCACCGGTGCGGGGTCGGCCCAACGCACTCCTTGCCAAGCCGACAAGCGACCATCGGGCTGCGCAATGAACAGCCGCTCCGAATCCAGGACGCGACTACTCTCAGGGGCGTAGACGCGCAGCGCCCCGGGTCCCGGAACGGCGCGCGGCGTACTCTCCGCCTGGGCGATGTGATAGTCGGGCAATTTGTAGGTGACCATTGGAGCTGCTTTGGGAAGCACACTGCACGCGGACAAGCCGAGTACTAGCGTCATAGTCACGGCAGCGACGGGAATCATCCTGGCGGAAGTGTTCACGGCTTGGTTTCCTCAATGTTCTCTCCACCGAGCAGGTATTGCGCCGGATTGCGATCCAGTCGGCGCAGCACGGTGTTTAGATTGGCCAGCGCCTGCTGGAGTTCGTGCATGGCAGGACCTGTGGCGGCCAAGCCCTGGTTCAGCGATTCCTGATTGTTTTGCAGTAGCGTCTCAACCCTGAAAGCGGCGCGTTCGAGGGATGCCGTTGCATCACGCGTGTTCACCATGATTTGCTTACCATCGTTATTTAGTAGCAGGTTGGCATCGCGAAGAGTGCTATTTGCTTGGCGCACGGCAGCTGTCGATTCTCTGCTTGCTTCGGTCAGATTGCTGATTAACGTCGCGATCTCGGCCCTCTGGTCAGCGACCGCGCCCGTGGTCTGTTCAAGATTCACCAGACTGCGGTGCACAAGAGCCAAATTCTCCTTCGACAGTAACTCCTGCGTGCGCAGCAAGATGCCGTTGAGTGTCGTCATGCTGTTCCCCTCACCGGAGACCAGGGATGCCATCGCCGAACGTGGTGCGAGGATCAACGGTTCCTCGTCCTCTCTCCGATCCAGCAATGGCACGTTTGGCCCACCGTCGCTCAACTCGATCACCGCGTTGCCGGTAATTCCCGTGATGACCAATTCAGCGCGGGTATCCTGCCGGACCGGGATGGTGGCATTGATGCGTACGCGCGCTATCGCCCGCCTTGGGTCTCGCGGTGAAAGAGAAAGTGCAACGACTTCGCCAATCGTGATTCCGCTGTACTGAACCTGGCTGCCGGGCGTAAGCCCGGTCACTGGCTCATCGAACATAATCCGGTAATACTGGTAATCGTGGTCGGAACGTGTGTCGCTGAGCCAAAGCGCGAAGCCAATACCAATCGCACCGAGCAGCACGACGAACAGACCAATGAATACATGATGGGCACGTGGTTCCATGATCAGACCACCTCGTTCTCAGAGTTTAAATATTGCGTGCGCCCAGCCCAATGCGTGCGCGACGGAAGAATGATGCAGATGCGGAGGGGTTTCATGGCTGCGTCTCTTGGCTGGAAGCACCAGTGGCCTGTGCGGCCGCACGGCCACGGGGGCCGTGAAAGTATTCCTGTATCCACGGGTGCTTGAAGCGCTCGACTGCCTCGATGCCGTCGTTGATGAGTACCTTCTGGTTCGCCAGGACCGCGACACGGTCGCATATGGTGTACAGCGTATCGAGGTCGTGGGTTACCAGAAACACCGTGAGGCCCAGTGCATTGCGCAGGGTCAGAATCAATTGGTCGAAAGATGCAGCCCCGATTGGATCCAGTCCTGCGGTGGGTTCGTCAAGAAACAGGATGTTCGCATCAAGCGCCAAGGCTCTCGCCAGTGCTGCTCGTTTCACCATGCCTCCGGACAACGAGGCCGGATACTTGTCTCCCGCTCCGGCAGGCAACCCCACCAAGCCCAGCTTGCTTCTTGCCAAACGCTCGGCAAGAGGCCGCGCCAGACCGACATGCTCGATCAAAGGAAGAGCGACGTTCTCCAAGACGGTCAGCGATGAATACAACGCGCCCTTCTGGAACAGAATGCCGAACCTTCGCTCCATACGCGCGCGCGCAAGCCATTGGGCTCGCAGTAGGTCGCGCCCCCCGATACGGACCACGCCCGAATGCGGCTTCTGCAGCCCGACGACGCTACGCAAGAGCACGGATTTCCCGGTGCCTGACCCTCCCACCACGCCAAGGATTTCCCCGCGCCGCACGTCCAGGTCTAGGTCCTGATGGACCTGCTGGGTTCCAAACCTGTTGTCCAGGCCGCGCACTTCAATAGCGTGTCGCACACCGTTGTCGGTGTCTTGCTTCACCGCGCTCACCAGCCCATCTCCATGAAGAACAGTGCAGCGATGGCGTCTATCAGGATCACCATGAAGATTGATTGCACGACACTAGACGTCGTGTGGTCGCCTACCGACTCAGCGCTACCGGCGACCTTGAACCCTTCATGGCAGCCGATAGCGGCGATCATCACCGCGAAGAGCGGGGACTTGCTCATTCCGACAAGAAAATGGCGCACCTCGATTTTTTCCTGCACGATGGCAAGGAACTGTGCGGGAGGAATTTCCAAGCTCAGTGCGCATACGGTGGCGCCGCCCGCAATGCCAGCCAAGATGCCTACTAAGGTGAGCAGTGGCAAGGACACAAGAAGCGCCAGCACGCGTGGCAGCACCAGTAACTCGATGGGGTCGAGCGCGTTGGAGCGAAGCGCATCGATCTCTTCATTTGCCTTCATCGAACCGATTTGGGCGGTGTACGCGCTTGCGGTACGGCCTGCAATCAATATGGCCGGGAGCAGCACTCCGAACTCGCGCATGAACGAGAAGGCGACCAGATGCACCGAGAAGATGCTCGCACCGAAGTTGGCCAGCACCGTTGCTCCCAGGAACGCCACCACCATTCCTACCATGAAGCTCAGTAGCGCCACGATGGGAATGGCGTCCACCGCTGATCGCTGGATTTGAGCGATCACCGAGGTCGCGCGCCAGCGACGCGGGTGACGAACGGTACGGCTCCATGTTTCGATGATCTGGCCCACGAACCCGGCCAGACCAAGACACGCACGACAGCCCTGTTCCAAGGTCAGGCCTATGCGTCCCAGACCGCGGAGCAGAGGATTCCCGCTCACCGCTGCTTTCTCCGTCTTCTGCTGATCGGTAGCAGCGGCGGCCAGCGCTCTCATTAGGGCGAGGCGATCCGAGGACAGATTTGGAGCTGCCTCCGGCCGGTCGAGTATCGAGTCTGGCCCGAGAATTTCCACCAGCAGAGCCGCGCCGGCGGTGTCCAGTCTCTGGACTTGCGTCCAGTCGAGTAAGGGAGTGGCGTACCCCTCGGCATGACTGATGCGGGCGGCGGACACGGATTTTGCCAGACTGGCGTAGTGCTCTATCGTCCAGTCGCCACCCGCCAGCCATTTGTGATCACCGCCGACCATGGCATCCTGCCGGAGCCAAGCCTGTGAAGCGTTGCTCATGGCTGCGTGTCCCGCCAAGCGCTGTCGATGCGCTCGATGCAGTTCGTGATCGCCGCTTTGGCATGACCCAGCAATGTGTACGAACCGGCGAACTCTTTAATGACGTTGCCGCGCTCGAAGCAACTGGCGGCAGCAACCCGGCGTCCCGTCCTTAAATCGACTGCTTCGAACTCTAGGCTGGCACCACCCGTCGTCACGGGTCCAACCAGCAGGGTCGTCATTGCATTGACTGCCCGATTCGGTGTCTGCAGTTCGGTGACCGCTACACGCACCCGAACCTGTCCCGCGCCACCTGGGGGGGCGGGACTTTTGCCTTCCTGGCGTTTCAGTTCGCTCGTCACATGGTCTAGCACTTCGCGCTGCTGCGCGTCATCGAGCCCATCGATGCGACCCGAGGCGGTCTTGATCTGCGCTTCTTCCACCACGACAGCGGCATAACGCTTGGGCTCGAATCCCGCTGCGCGGTACATCAGTACGTTCTCGTATCGTGTCGGCGATAACTTCTCGTAGTCGCCGAGAAATCCGGAGCGCGTCATGCTGTTGGTCGCGCATCCAGAGAGCGCGCCTGCTACGCAAAAAAAGATGCCGCCGCGGATCAATGCAGTTTTGCTCTTCATAATGGGTCTCCTTGATCAAACGAAACTAAGACAGGCAATGCCTGCTGCGATGAGGGCGGTGCCAGACCAGCGCGTTACCGATGCGACATCGCCTAGTAGGAGGGCGCCGACGCCCAAGTTTCCAAGTAGCCCGATTCCTGCCCAGGCTGCAGAGGCCGCGCTGATCGGAATCCGCTTGAGCGCGAACCACAAAAGTGCGCCGCTGGCCGCCATGCACGTCACTGCCACACAGAGGCCGACCCAGCGCATCGGACCGCCCGCCGTGATGGCCCGCAGGCCCAGTGGATAGCCCGCTCCTAGAACCCCTGCGGCAATGACAATCGACCAGGATTTCCAGATCAGCGGATGGGTGCTGAATCGCATAAGCCTAGCGAGACATACGCATGAAGCGTGGGTGCATACGAATTCTGAGAATGCGCAGCACGCGGCGGCTCGCAAGAGACTCATGAGCGATCTCCATGCGCGGTGGCGACACTCAGGTTCCACGGCCCAATTCGCTTGATTCCAAACAGGACTTCGTAAAGCAGCGGAATCAAGCCCAACGTCACCAGCGTTCCGAGTGCCAGCCCACCGATCATCGCGATCGCCATCCCTTTCCATAAGGCACTGTTGCAAAGTTAGCGATGAGGCAGCCTTTTGTCTTATTCAAAGGCCTTACATTTCAAAAACTCTGCTTACCAGGCGCATTTCGCCCAGGGGATCACCATAATAAAATGCTGAGGCCTGGCC
>JAYRLJ010000046.1:0-14523 GCA_041905305.1 Hylemonella sp.
TGGGCATGGCGACGCTGCAGACGCAAGGGATCGACGCCGTGATGGCGTGCGCCCTGGACGGACTGGACGAGCAGACGCACCTGCACGTGAGCTTCGACGTTGATGTGCTCGACCCCGGCATTGCGCCCGCCGTGGGTACCGCGGTGCAGGGCGGGCTGACGCGGGTACAAGCCGAACGTTGCATGGACTGGATCGCCGCCAGCGGCCGGCTTGCCTCGCTCGACGTGGTGGAACTCAACCCGCTGCTCGATACTCACCAGCACACGGCAGCGCTGGTGGTCGCCTTGGTGGCCCGGCTGTTCGAGCGCCGCTAGCGCCAGACCACGTGACAGGCTAGGAGGCCACTGTCAGCAACATGCCGGCCGCCATGGCTGCCGGCGCGCCCAGCACCACCTGCACATTGAGTGCCATGGCCGGCAACAGCCGTTCGGGGGCGTCGCCATGGCGCAGTAATCGGCGCCCCATAGGCAGGGCCAGCAGCAGAGGCGCCAGCCCCCACAGGGTGGCTGGCGGCAGCCAACGCACCAACACGAAAGCCAGCAGTCCCGCCGCTGCCAGGCCATGCAACACGAGCACCAGCCGTGCCGCCCAGGGCCGGCCGCGCACGATGACCAGATTGCGCCGGCCCACCCGCAGATCGGCCTCGCGGTCGGGGAACTGGTTGAGCAGCAGCAAGGCGCTCGCTAGGCAGCCCGGCACCCAGGAGGCGGCCAGAGCGGCCCGCAGGTCATTCCCGCCCAGGGCCAGGTGCGTACCCACAACCATCAGCGGCCCCACACCCAAGCCCGGTGCCAGCAGGCACAACCAGGGATGACGGTTGATCCATGGCGTGTACAGCAGCACCAGCAGCACGCCCGCCAAACCGATGGGCAGCAGCACCCAGCCGCGCAGGTAGAGCAGTTCCAGCCCCACGGCCAGCGTCACACCCAGTGCCAACAGGCCGGCCAGCAGCACCGCCGGCGCCCGGTGCGGCTGCGCCGGCAATGCGCCACTGCCGCCGGAAAAGGGGGTGCGGTGGGTGATGGTGTCCAGGCCGCTGCGGAAGTCGGCGTATTCGTTGAGCATGTTGACGCTGATATGGGCGCACACCGCCCCGAGCACCACCTTGGCGAGCAACAGACCGTCCAGTGCGCGACCCGGCGCCCAGACCGTGGCCAGGCCCAGCAGCAGGCAGACCAGCGTGAGCAGCAGGAAGGGTGGCCGGGCGGTGTCGCGCAGCACGGCCAGCAGGTTCACGCGTGCTGCCCCATCATGCTTGGCGCTCATGCCTGGGCGTAGCTGCGGCCGCCGAAGATGGCCGTGCCCACGCGCACCAGGGTACTGCCGGCGTGGATGGCCGCCTCCAGGTCGGCCGTCATGCCCATGGACAGGGTGTCGAGCTGCAAGCCGGCCTCGTTGATCTGGTCAAACAAGTCCTTGGCCCTCATGAACAGAGCTCGGGACGCTTCAAAATCAGGAGCAGGCTCCGGAATGCACATGAGCCCACGCAACCGCAAGCGCGGCAAGGCGGCAACCTCTTGCGCCAGCACCAGGGCCTCCGCCGGCGCCACACCGGACTTGGTGGGACCGCCGTCGACATTGACCTGGATGCAGACCTGCAGCGGCGTCAACTCCGGTGGACGTTGCTCGCTCAGCCGCTGCGCGATCTTGAGCCGGTCCACCGTGTGCGCCCAGGCGAAGTGCTGCGCCACCAGCCGCGTCTTGTTGCTCTGGATCGGGCCGATGCAATGCCACTCCAGCGGCAGGTGGCTCAGGGCGGCCATCTTCTCGACCGCTTCCTGGATGTAGTTCTCGCCAAAGGCCGTCTGCCCGGCGGCATGGGCCTCGGCCACGGCCTCGGGGCCGAAGGTCTTGGACACCGCCAGCAGGCGCACGTCATGGGGGTCTCGCCCGGCCGCAAGACATGCGGCGGCGATGCGGGCACGAACGGTCTGGAGCTGGGTGGCAATCGTGGTCATAATCGTCGGAGCGCGCCGCCCGCCTCTCACGGCGAAGGGAGCGGACTCAGGCGCCTAGCGTACCAAAAGACTACTCGATCAACAGAGGGATACGTGGACATCACCCAACTGCTGGCCTTCAGCGTCAAGAACAAGGCCTCCGACCTGCACCTCTCGGCCGGCCTTCCGCCCATGATCCGCGTGCACGGCGACGTACGCCGCATCAACGTCGAACCGCTGGACCACAAGCAGGTGCACGCCATGGTGTACGACATCATGAACGACACCCAGCGCAAGAACTACGAGGAGTTCCTGGAGGTCGACTTTTCCTTTGAGATCGACGGCTTGGCGCGCTTCCGCGTCAACGCGTTCAACCACCAGCGCGGCGCCGGCGCGGTATTCCGCACCATCCCGAGCAAGATCCTGACGCTGGAGCAGCTCAACGCCCCCAAGATCTTTGCCGACCTGGCGCTCAAGCCGCGCGGCCTGGTGCTGGTGACCGGCCCCACCGGCTCGGGCAAGTCGACCACGCTGGCCGCCATGGTCAACCACCTGAACGAGACCGAGTACGGCCACATCCTGACCGTGGAGGACCCGATCGAGTTCGTGCACGAATCCAAGAAGTGCCTGGTCAACCAGCGCGAGGTCGGCCCGCACACGCTGAGTTTCGCCAACGCGCTGAAGTCCGCGCTGCGCGAGGACCCGGACGCCATCCTGGTGGGCGAGATGCGCGACCTGGAAACCATCCGCCTGGCCATGACGGCGGCCGAAACCGGCCACCTGGTGTTCGGCACCCTGCACACCTCCAGCGCGGCCAAGACCATCGACCGCATCATCGACGTCTTCCCGGCGGAAGAAAAGGAGATGGTGCGCGCCATGCTGTCGGAATCGCTGCAGGCAGTGATCTCGCAGACCCTGCTCAAGACCAAGGACGGCAGCGGCCGCGTGGCGGCGCACGAGATCATGATCGGCACGCCGGCCATCCGCAACCTGATCCGCGAAGCCAAGGTTGCGCAGATGTACTCCAGCATCCAGACCGGCAACAGCGTCGGCATGCAGACGCTGGACCAGAACCTGACCGAGTTGGTCAAGCGCAACGTCATCAGCCCGGCCGAGGCGCGCGGCAAGGCCAAAATTCCGGAAAATTTCCCGGGGTGACCATGGAACACCCCCAGGCTGCGCGCACTGCGTGTCGCTCCGCCACCCCCCTTGCAGGGGGCAACACCAGCGGCCCGGCAGAGCCGGTTCCGCGGTGTTCCCCGCTTGAATACCCGCGGTCGGCGATGCCGACCTTCTGAGCCAGGAGTTGTTTTATGGAACGCGATCAGGCAACGAAATTCATCAACGACCTGCTCAAGCTGATGGTCAGCCGCAACGGCAGCGACCTGTTCATCACGGCCGACTTTCCGCCGGCGATCAAGGTCGATGGCAAGGTGACCAAGGTTTCACCGCAGCCGCTGACCGGCGCCCACACCCTGGCGCTGGCGCGCTCCATCATGAACGACAAGCAGGTTGCCGAGTTCGAGCGCAGCAAGGAGTGCAACTTCGCCATCTCGCCGCCGGGCATCGGGCGCTTCCGCGCCAACGCCTTCGTACAGCAGGGCAAGGTCGGCATGGTGCTGCGCGTCATCCCGTCGCTGCTGCCGACCATCGACGCCCTCGGCGTGCCGCAGGTGCTGAAAGAGGTGGCCATGAGCAAGCGCGGCCTGTGCATCCTGGTCGGCGCCACGGGTTCGGGCAAGTCGACCACCTTGGCGGCCATGGTCGACTGGCGCAACGAAAATTCCTACGGACACATCATCACCATTGAGGACCCGGTGGAGTTCGTGCACCCGCACAAGAACTGCGTTGTGACGCAGCGTGAAGTGGGGCTGGACACCGACAACTGGGAGATTGCGCTGAAGAACACGCTGCGACAGGCGCCCGATGTCATCCTGATGGGTGAGATCCGCGACCGCGAGGCCATGGAGCACGCGGTGGCCTTCGCTGAGACCGGCCACCTGTGCCTGGCCACGCTGCACGCCAACAGCGCCAACCAGGCGCTGGACCGCATCATCAACTTCTTCCCCGAGGAGCGCCGGCCGCAACTGCTGATGGACCTGTCGCTCAACCTGCGCGCGCTGGTCTCGCAGCGCCTGGTTCCCAAGCAGGACGGCAAGGGCCGCATCGCCGCGGTGGAGATCATGCTCAATACGCCGCTGGTGTCCGACCTGATCTTCAAGGGTGAGATCGCCGAGATCAAGGAGATCATGAAGAAGAGCCGCAACCTCGGCATGCAAACCTTCGACCAGGCGCTGTTCGACCTCTACGAAACCAACGCCATCACCTACGAAGACGCCCTGCGCAACGCCGACTCGCTCAACGACCTGCGCCTGCAGATCAAGCTCAACAGCCAGCGCGGCAAGTCGCAGGACCTGAGCGCCGGCACGGAGAACCTGTCCATCGTCTAGCCAGCGGCCGGTTCTCAGCTTTACGGTCAGGGCTGTTTTGCGGCCCGTGCCGACGATTCCTCACGGACGTCACGTACCATTGAGCCTGACCGGACCGCAGCCCCAGCACGCCAGGCGTGCCCGCAGGCATGGCGACCCGCAATACACCCCCAATGGAGACATGCATGAGCAGCATCAACACAAGAACCTATGAATCCACCCCGGCGCGCAAGGTCGCCTTTCTTGGCCTGGGCGTCATGGGCTACCCGATGGCCGGCCATCTGGCGCGCGCCGGCCACACGGTGACGGTCTACAACCGCACACCGGCCAAGGCCCAGGCCTGGGCAACGGAGTTCGGCGGCAAGCATGCCGCCACGCCGCGTGAAGCGGCCGCCGGCGCCGAGCTCGTGTTTGCCTGTGTCGGCAATGACGACGATCTGCGCAGCATCACCCTGGGCGCCAACGGTGCCTTTGCCGGCATGGCCCCGGGCGCCATCTTTGTCGATCACACCACCGCCTCGGCCAACGTGGCGCGCGAGCTGTCCACGGCCGCACGCCAGATCGGCCTGCAGTTCATCGATGCGCCCGTTTCGGGTGGCCAGGCTGGCGCCCAGAACGGCATGCTGACCGTGATGTGCGGCGGCGACGCCAAGGCCTTCGAGGCGGCGCAGCCGGTGGCCATGGCCTTCTCGCGCGCCTTCACGCTGATGGGCGCCAGCGGCGCTGGCCAGCTGACCAAGATGGTGAACCAGATCTGCATCGCCGGGCTGGTGCAAGGCCTGAGCGAGGCCATTGCCTTTGGTCAGAATGCCGGCCTGGACATGCTGCAGGTGCTCGACGTCATCGGCAAGGGCGCCGCGCAGAGCTGGCAGATGGACAACCGTGGCAAGACCATGGTGGCCGACCAGTTCGAGTTTGGCTTCGCGGTCGACTGGATGCGCAAGGACCTGGGTCTGGTGCTGGAGGAAGCCAAGCGCAACGGCTCGCGCCTGCCGGTGACGGCCCTGGTGGATCAGTTCTACGCCGACGTCCAGAAGATGGGCGGCAACCGCTGGGACACCTCCAGCCTGATCAAACGGCTGAAATAAAAAAGGCGCCGTGAGGCGCCTTTTTGCATCCGCGGAAGACTCACTTCTTCTTTTCGTTTTCCGCGGGTTTGGGCAGCAGGGCCTGCAGCTCTTCCTCGCTGATGATCTCGAACACGCGCACCACCTTCTGCACGCCGCTGGCGCTGCGGGCGATGTCGGTGCCGCGGTCGGCTTCGCGCTGCGTCACCCGGCCCATCAGGTAGACCACACCACGCTCAGTCACCACCTTGAAGGCACTGGCATACAGGTCACGCGCATCGACCAGCCCTGCCTTGACCTTGCCGGTCACCAGCGTGTCGGAGGAGCGCTGCGTGAACGAGGAGTTGCCCATGACGCCGAGCTCGTTGACGATGACGCGCACGTTCTCGACGCGCGACACCACCTGCTCGGCCAACTGCTTGTCCTGGGCCGTCGGCACCTCGCCGGTCAGCAGCACCTGGCGGTTGTAGCTGGTGATGTTGATGTGGACGCGCTCGCCCAGGTTCTCACGGATACGGGCGGCGGCGCGCAGCTCAATGCCTTCGTCTTCCAGTTGAGCACCCGAGGTACGGCGATCCACCGCCACCAGGCTGCCCACCACGGCGCCACCGACAACCACCGGCGCACAAGCGCTGAGGCTGGCGACCAGCGTAACGGCCAGTACGACGTTCAAACCAAATTGACGGACAGCTTTCATGTCGGGGTTTCCTGTTCTCCAAGCAATTGGGCGTCGACCGCATCGCAGATGCAATGCAGGGCGAGGATGTGAACTTCCTGAATGCGCGCGGTACGCTCGTGCGGCACGCAGATGTGCACGTCGGTGTCGCGCAGCGCCTGGTTCATCTTGCCGCCGCCGCGGCCGGTCAGGCCGATCACCACCATCTCGCGCTCATGCGCCGCCTCGATGGCCGCCAGCACGTTGGCCGAGTTGCCGCTGGTCGAGATGGCCAGCAGCACGTCCCCCGGCTGGCCCAGGGCCCGCACCTGACGCGAGAAGATGGCATTGAAGTTGTAGTCGTTGGCCACCGCCGTCAGGATGGAGGTATCCGTGGTCAGCGCAATGGCACCCAACTCGGGACGCTCGCGCTCGAAGCGGCCGACGAACTCGGCCGCGAAGTGCTGCGCGTCGGCGGCTGAACCACCGTTGCCGCAGGCCAGCACCTTGCCGCCGCTGGTGACACAGGCCAGCACGGCCTGCACCGCGTCGGCAATCGGCTTGCTCAGGGACTGCGCAGCCTGGTACTTCAGGTCGGCGCTGTCAATGAAATGTTGTTGGATGCGTTGCTCAAGCATGGGGGCAATGATAACGGCCCGGCTCCCGTCACCGGGCGGCAGGGTCTTGTTTCAGTCTGTAAAGAAGGCCGCCTGCAGCCACTGCACGTCGTCGCCGTCCAGCGCCACGACGTCGAAGCGACATGGCGGCGGCTCACGCCAGCGCAGCAGGTAGTGTCGCGCGGCAAAAATGATGCGCCGCTGCTTGAGCGGGCTGACGCTGGCAGCCGCGCCACCATGGTGCACGCCGCTGCGCCGCCGCACCTCGACGAACACCAGCGTGCCGTCACTGGCCTGCATGATCAGGTCGATCTCGCCGCCGCCACGCCCGGGCGTCCGATAATTGCGCTCCAGCAGGCGCAGCCCGGCGCGCTGCAGGTGCTGCAGTGCGCGCGCCTCGGCCGCATCGCCGGCCTGCTTGGTCGTCGGGTTGTTGCCTGCCGCCCGCCATTTGGGGAACACCATTGAACGCCTCTTTCGCCTCCGCCCTGAGCGCCTCGCACGAGGCCGCCGCCACCCAGCATTATCCGCAGGGGGCCCTGTACGTGGTGGCCACGCCGATCGGCAACCTGGCCGACATCACGCTGCGCGCGCTGCATGTGCTGCAGCTGGTGGACGCGGTGGCCTGCGAGGACACGCGCCACACTCAGACCCTGCTGCGGGCCTATGGCATCGAGCGCAGTGCCCTGCAGCTCATCGCGCTGCACCAGCACAATGAAGCGGAAGCCGCACAGACTGTCATCAACCGGCTGCAGACCGGCGCGCGCATCGCCTACGTCAGCGACGCCGGTACACCTGCGGTGAGCGACCCCGGCGCGCGCCTGGTGGCAGCCGTGCGCGCTCAGGGCTTGCCGGTGATGCCCTTGCCCGGCGCCAGCAGTGTGACCACCGTCCTGAGTGGTGCAGGTGCGTTGAGCGAAGGCAATGGCTTCGTCTTCGCCGGCTTCCTGCCTGCCAAGACGGCCGAACGCAGCCAGGCCGTGCAGACACTGGCCGCCGAAACCCGCGCCGTGGTGCTGCTGGAAGCACCGCACCGCATCGAGGCGCTGGCCGCCGCCCTGGCCGCGCTCGGGCCGCGGCCACTGACTGTCGGGCGCGAGCTGACCAAGCAGTTCGAGGAAATTGCCACCGTGGCCGCGGCCGACTTCAGCGCCTGGCTGACGGCGCAGCCCCACCGCGCGCGCGGGGAGTTCGCCCTGGTGCTGCACCCCGCGCCCGCCTCCACAGATGCCACACAGACTGAAGGCCTGCGTGTCCTCAAGCTGCTGCTGCCCGAGTTGCCGCTCAAGAGCGCCGTCAAGCTGGCGGCCGACATCAGCGGTGCACCGCGCAATGCCCTCTACGACGCAGCCTTGGCACTCAAACAGCCGGCGCCCTGAACACCCCGTACCATGCAGCCATGAAACGTGTGCTTCGCCTGTTCCCCTTCCTCCACTGGGCGCGGCCCGACGCGGCCCTGTTGCGCGGCGAGGTGTTGGCCGGCCTGAGCGTGGGCCTGATGGTCATCCCGCAAGGCGTGGCCTATGCAGCGCTGGCCGGCATGCCATTGGTGACCGGCATCTACGCCGCCATGCTGCCCGCCCTGGTGGCCGTGCTCTTCAGCGCCTCGGTGCGCCTGTCGGTCGGCCCCACGGCACTCACCAGCCTGCTGGTCTACGCCTCCCTGAGCCAACTGGCGACACCTGGCAGCGCGGCCTGGGTCGAACTGGCGGTCTGGCTGGCCCTGCTCAGCGGCGCCCTGCAGCTGGTGCTGGGTTTCATGCGCTTCGGCTGGCTGCTCAACCTGGTGAGCTCGCCGGTGCTGATGGCCTTCACCCAGGCCGCTGCGGTGCTGATCATCGTGTCGCAGCTGCCAGCGCTGCTGGGCCTGCCGGCCAACGTCGCCCACCTCGCTGACCTGCGTACACTGCACCTCCCCTCGGCGCTGGCCGGGCTGGCCAGCCTGGCCTTGCTGCTGCTGGTGCGCCGCTGGCGACCGGGTTTTCCATCGGTGTTGGTGATCATGCTGGCAGCGGCCGGCCTGAGTGCGGCCTTCGGCTTCGAGGCGCACGGCGGTGCCGTTGTCGGCCAACTGCCGGCCGGACTGCCCTCGCTGTACCTGCCGGCGTTGCCCGATACGGCCTTGCTGGGCCAGCTGCTGTTGCCCACGCTGGTCATCACGCTGGTGAGCTTTCTCGAAACCGCCTCCAGCGCCAAGGTCGACAACGCGCGACAAGGGCAGCGCTGGAACCAGGACCAGGACCTGATCGGCCAGGGCCTGGGCAAGATCGCCTCCGGCCTGTGCGGCGCCTTTCCCACCAGCGCCTCCTTCGGCCGTTCGGCATTGAACCTCTATGCCGGTGCACGCACGGGCTGGGCCACCGTGATGTCCGTGGCGGTGGTGCTGGGCGTGCTGCTGTTTGCCACCCCGTTGCTGGTGCAGGTGCCGCAGGCGGTGCTGGCAGCCATCGTGCTGGTAGCGGTGATCGGCCTGCTCAAGCCGGGCGAGTTCGTTCGGCTCTGGCGCATCTCGCGCACCGAAGCAGCCATCGCCTTGCTGACCTTCGCGATCACCCTACTCTCTGCCCCGCAACTGTACTGGGGCGTGCTGGCCGGAGTGTTGATGGCGCTGTCGCAGTTCCTCCACCAGCGCCTGCACCCGCGCATCATCGAGATCGGCCTGCACCCGGACGGCAGCCTGCGCGACCGCCACCTCTGGCATCTCCCGCCACTGGCGCCGCGCCTGTATGCGCTGCGCATGGATGCGGCACTGGACTTCGCCGCCGCCTCCAGCTTCGAGCGCGCCATCACGGAACATGTCGCCCACCATCCCCAGACGCAGCATGTCTGCCTGTTCGCCCAGGGCATCAACCGCATTGATGCCACTGGCGTCGAGGTCTTCCAGAAGTTGCTGGCCCAGTTGCTGGAGCGGGGCATCACCCTGCACATCAGTGGCATGAAGCTGCCGGTGGAAACCACGCTGCGCCATAGCGGCGCGCTGCAGGCCGGTCACTGGCTCAAGCTGTACCGGACCGATGCCGATGCCCTGCAAGCCTTGGGCCAGCTGGCAGTTGAGGGGGGGAAATCAGAGGGTGCCGCCGCGTAGGGCGGTATCTGGCGCGGCTGGCGGGGATCGAACCCACGACCCTTGGCTTCGGAGGCCAATACTCTATCCACTGAGCTACAGCCGCACGCGTGAACATCCCGCATTGTAGGGGGTTTCGGTCAGGCCGGCCGCTATAATCGCCGGCTGATCTGTATCAAGCCCCCAGAACTCCAGAGGACACCATGAGCGACAACAGCCACGACGAAGCCCACACCGGCCCGATCAAGACCCCGAAGCAGCTGCTTTGGACTTCCATCTTTGCCTTCGTGGTCCCCGTGTTCATCATCATCGGCCTGGTGTTCTTCGTCACGTCCGACAAGAAGCCCGCTGCCGGCGCCGTGAATACCGAGAAGGCTGTGGCCGAACGCATCCAGAAGATCGGTACCGTGGAGATCCGTGACGCCAACCGCCCGCTCAAGTCCGGTGAAGAGGTCTACAAGGCACAGTGCGCAGCCTGCCACGCCGTTGGTGCAGCGGGTTCGCCCAAGTTCGGCGATGCGGGTGCTTGGGGCGCGCGTATCAAGACTGGCTTCGATGCGCTGGTGACCTCGGCCCTCAAGGGCAAGGGCGCGATGGCCCCGCAAGGCGGCGGCGACCACTCCGACGTGGAAATCGCCCGCGCCGTGGCCTTCATGGCCAACGCCGCCGGTGGCAAGTTCGAAGAGCCCAAGGCGCCCGCTGCCGCTGAAGCCAAGTAAGCTGCTGCCGCGCCCCCAAAAAAACCGGTCATCGACCGGTTTTTTTACGCCACATCATCCCTTTGGCAAAGACTAGCAAGCGCCACTCGCTATCTTTTTGATAGCGACCCAGGACTCGTCACATAGGCAAAGTGCTGCGGCAACGCCGCTGCCGGCAGTTCCTGCACCGTCCACACGCCGGCCTGCACCGCATCGGCCACCAAGGCCACGTCCTGTGTGTGCACCAGACCGAAGCCAAGGTCGGTCTGCAGGTAGACGTGGCCGGTCTCGTCCAGTACGCAGGCCCGCACCTGCGCCGACTGACCGGTGTGGCTGCGCACCGAACCATCGGGCTGGATGCGCCAGACCCAGGGTGTGGCAGCCAACTCGACGTACACCCGCTGCGGCCCGTTCTGGAAGTACCAGCATCCCCGGGCATCGACCGCGTAGTTGCGCCCGATGAACTCGATCAGTTTCTCGTGCTGCAGCAGCGCGCCCTTGGCCGCTGCGCTGCCGCCGGCAAACGACCCGGCGGCCTGCGCTCGGTCGTCGCGCATGTACCAGTTACCGCGCGCATCCAGACCGAGCCAGCCATAGCAGTCCGGCACGTTCGGCCACTTGGCCATGGCCTGGCGGACGATGTCATCCATGTCGTGCTCCTGGTCCATCGCCATGGTCCAGCAGCCAGCGCCCGACCGCCTCTGGCATGGGCCGCACATGGCCGGGCCAACGCCCGCCGGCAAAACCGACATGACCACCATGCCTCGGCTGCCACAAGGTGACATGCGCGCCAACCTCGTGCGACCGCGGCAGGCTGGCGGCCGGCACAAAGGGATCGTTCTGCGCATTGACCGCCAGCGCCGGAATGCGGATGCGCGCCAGATGCGGCTTGGCCGAGGCCCGAGCCCAGTAGTCTTCGACACCGCGGAAGCCATGCAGCGGTGCGGTGAAGATGTCGTCAAAGGTGTAGAGATCCCGCGCCGCGCGCAAGGCCGCGCCGTCGAACAGACCCGGGTGCTGCGCCAGCTTCTGCAAGGCCTTGGGCTTCATGGTCTGGAGAAACATGCGGGTGTAGACCTGCCGGTTGAAGCCGCGGCCGATGGCGTGGCCACCTGCGGCCAGGTCCAGCGGCGCGCATACGGCCGCCACCGCTGACACAACGCGGCTAGCCGCATCACCCATTTCGCCGGCCCAGCGCAACAGCGCATTGCCGCCCAGCGACACACCCACGGCGACGATGGGGCCCGCATGCCGGGCCCGAAAGCGCGCCAGGATCCAGCCGATTTCCTCAAAATCGCCCGAGTGGTAGGCGCGTGGTGCTCGATTGAGCTCGCCACTGCAGCCACGAAAGTGCGGCACGGCGTAGGCCAGCCCGTGCTCGCGCGCAAAGCCGGCAAAGGCCTGTGCGTAGTGACTGTCGGACGACCCCTCCAGCCCATGGAACAGCACCAGCAGCGTCGGGCCGGCGCCGGACTGCAGCCAGTCGACGTCGATGAAGTCGCCGTCCGGCGTGTCCCAGCGTTCGCGCCGGAACGTCGGGCGCGCGCCCTGCACCCGTTGGGCATACAAGGCGGGCCAGATGGTTTGCAGGTTGCCGCCGGGCAACCAAAGGGGGGCGCGATAGTGCATGGGATCGTTGTCGGAATGACCCTGATTTTCCGTCATCGGACGCCTGGCAGCGTTCGATCGCGGGTGTATGCTTGGTTCGCGCCATTTCTTGCGGGAGTTGTCCATGATGCGTTGGCTTTTCACCCTGTTCACCGCCCTGCTGCTGACCGGCTGTGGCTACAACGATTTCCAGCGACTCGATGAGCAGACCAAGTCGGCCTGGAGCGAGGTGCTCAACCAGTACCAGCGCCGTGCCGATCTCGTGCCCAACATCGTCGCCACCGTCAAAGGTGAAGCGGCCTTCGAGCAGGAGACGCTTACCAAGGTGGTCGAGGCACGCGCCCGGGCCACCAGCATCCAGGTCACGCCCGAGACGCTCAGCAACTCGGAGGCGCTCAAACAGTTCCAGACGGCCCAGGGCGAGCTGGGCAGTGCGCTGAGCCGCTTGATGGTGGTGTCGGAGCGCTACCCGACGCTGCAGGCCAACCAGGGCTTCCGTGATCTGCGGGTGCAGCTTGAGGGCACGGAGAACCGGATTACCATCGCGCGCAACCGCTACATCCAGGCCGTGCAGGAGTACAACGTGCTGGCGCGCAGCTTCCCGAGCAACCTGACCGCCATGGTGTTCGGCTACCAGGCCAAGCCCAACTTCGCGCCGGCCAATGAAGCCGCGCTGGCCGCACCACCGGCGGTGGACTTCGGCAAGAAGTAGGCCCCGCGCGCTTGGAGCTTGCGTGATGCTGCGTCGGCTCAGGTCTTGCGCACTGTGGCTGGCCTCCCTGTTATGGGTCGCGCTGCTTGGCGCGCAGCCCTTGCAGGCCGTGCCGCCACTGACGGCGCGCGTGACGGACCAGACCGCCACCCTGTCGGCCGCTCAGCGGCAACAGCTGGAAGACAAACTGGCCGCCTTCGAGACCAGCCAAGGCAGCCAAGTCCTTATCCTGCTGGTCAGCAGCACCCAGCCGGAAGACATTGCTGCCTACGCCAACCGGGTCTTCAACACCTGGAAACCGGGGCGGGCCGGCATCGGCGACGGCCTGCTGATCGTCGTG
Source organism: Hylemonella sp. (assembly GCA_041905305.1). Taxonomy (GTDB): domain Bacteria; phylum Pseudomonadota; class Gammaproteobacteria; order Burkholderiales; family Burkholderiaceae_C; genus Hylemonella. The sequence goes on from JAYRLJ010000046.1 coordinate 13,128, forward strand.
GCGACGCAGGACCGCAAGGTGCGCATCGAGGTGGCCCGCGCCCTGGAAGGCGCCATCCCCGACCTCGCGGCCAAGCAGGTGATCGACAGCGCCTTGACGCCACGGTTTCGGCAGGGCGATTTTGCAGGCGGGCTGGATCTGGCCATCGACCAGCTCAGCGCCCTGATCCGCGGCGAGGCGCTGCCAGTCCCCACCCCGTCCGCCCGCGCCGACGACACCGTCCAGTGGATGGACCTGGGTGTGTTGCTCTTTATCCTGCTGCCTGTGGTGAGTTCGCTCGCACGACGTATTCTCGGACGCAAACTAGGCACGCTCGCGACCGGCGGGGCCGCGGGGGTCTTCACCTTCTTGTTCACGGCCAGCCTGGCGATCGCTCTCGTCGCGGGGCTGCTGGCCATGCTGCTGACTTTTGTCGCCGGCACCTCACTCGGCTCCGCCTTGCTTTCCTCCGGCCGGGCGCGCCATCGCGGGGGGGCCTGGCCAGGCAGTGATGGCCCGGGCGGTTGGGGCGGTGGCGGGTTCGGTGGGGGTGGCTTCAGCTCCGGTGGCGGCGGCGATGGCGCCGGCGGCGGCGCGTCGGGAGGTTGGTAATGTTGGATCGGATCGCACGACTTCTGCGCCACCGCTGGTTCGACCAGACGGCACTGCACCGCGCCCTGCCGCCAGCGGCCATGGAGCGGTTGACGCAGCGCGTACGTGATTCCGAGGCCCGCCACACTGGCGAAGTACGCATTTACATCGAGGCCGGCTTACCCAACAGTTACCTGCTGCGCGGTGATGCCATGTCTGTATTGAGCCGGCAGCGAGCGCTCACCCAGTTCGGCAAGCTCCGCGTCTGGGACACGGAACAGAACAATGGCGTGTTGATCTACCTGCTGCTGGCCGAGCGGGCGATCGAGATTGTGGCCGACCGTGGCATCGAGCGGCATATGTCGCCCGGTCAGTGGCAGGCACTGCTGGCCCGCATGCGTACCGCGTTCCGGAGCGGGCAGTTTGAGGACGGCCTGAACCTGGCCATCGACGACATCACGGTGCGTCTGCAGCAGCACTTTCCGCGCACTGCGGGCGCGGTTGATGTGAATGAACTGCCGGATGCCCCGGTACTCGGCGACGCGAGCTGACAACAGTTGGCTCAAAACAAAAGCCCCGCACGTTGCCGGCGGGGCTTTGTCAGACAGGCCGCGGAAAGCGGCTTACTTCTTCTGGCGGTACTTGCGCAGCGCAGCAATCTGAGCCGCCATGATGGCGAGCTCGGACTGGGCCTTGGCCAGGTCGAGATCGCTCTTGGCGTTCTTGAGCGCTTCCTCGGCGGCGAGCTTGGCCTGGTTGGCCTTCTCTTCGTCGAGATCCTTGCCGCGCACGGCGGTATCGGACAGCACCGTCACGCAGTCAGGTT
>JAYRLJ010000047.1:0-14454 GCA_041905305.1 Hylemonella sp.
CTGTTGCTGCTGTCGATGTCGATCGCATTGCTGCTGCGCCGCCAGGTGGCCCAACGCACGCAGGGCTTGCTGCTGGCCAATGAAGAGGTCAGCCGCTTCAAGGCCATCTTCGACCACGCCACCTTCGCCGCCTGGATCGCCAACCCGGATGGCACGCTCAACTACGTCAACGCCCGTTGTGCCGAACTGCAGGGTGTGCCGCGTGAAACCCTGCTCGGGCAGCGCTTCATGCGCTTTTACGCGCCGTCACGCCTAGACGAGGCCGAGTCCTTCTGGCGCGGTGTGCGTGACGGCCGTGGCAACGAGGTCCGCGAGCTGTGGCATGTGGCCACCGACGGCCATGAATTCCCCATGCTCACCAGCGGCACCCTGCTGCGCGACGCGGTCGGCCACCCGGCCCAGGTCGCCTGCACTGCGGTCGACATCAGCGACCGCAAGCGGGCCGAGGCCCAGATCCGCCACCTGGCGTTCTACGACGCGCTCACCGGGCTGCCGAATCGCCGCCTGCTGACCGACCATCTGCAGCACGCCCTGGCCACCGGCGCGCGCCGTGGCGGCAGCGGTGCGCTGCTGTTCATCGACCTCGACCAGTTCAAGACCATCAACGACACGCTGGGCCATGATGTCGGCGACCAGCTGCTCAAGGAGGTGGCCACCCGCATCCAGCTGCAGGTGCGCGTGGGCGACACCGTGGCACGCCTGGGGGGCGACGAGTTCATCGTGCTGGTCGAGGAGCTGAGCGAGCAGCCGAGCATCGCCGCCAGCCAGGCCGAGGGCGTGGGGCGCAAGATCATGGCCGCGCTCAACCGGCCCTACCGGCTGGCGGGCAATGAGCTGCACAGCACGCCCAGCATGGGTATTGCGTTGTTCGTGCACGGCCAGGGCTCAGTGGACGAGCTGCTCAAGCAGGCCGACCTCGCCATGTACCAGGCCAAGGCGGCCGGGCGCAACACGCTGCGCTTCTTCGACCCGCAGATGCAGGCCGTGGTGGCCGAGCGCGCGGCGCTGGAAAACGAGCTGCGCGCCGCGCTGCAGGACGCCGGACAGCTGGCCCTGCACATCCAGCCGCAGATCGACCGCCAGGGCCACGTCATCGGCGCCGAGGGCCTGCTGCGCTGGCAGCACCCGCGCCGCGGCAAGGTGCTGCCGGTCGCTTTCGTTCCGGTGGCCGAAGACAGCGGGCTCATCCACCCGCTGGGCCAGTGGGTGCTGGAGGCCGCCTGCCGCGAGCTGGTGCGCTGGGCCGAGCTGCCGGCGCTGCAGGACCTGAGCCTGGCGGTGAACGTCAGCACGCAGCAGTTCCGCCACCCCGACTTCGTGCCGCAGGTGCTGGCCGTGCTGGCGCGCACCGGCGCGGCGGCGCCGCGGCTCAAGCTGGAGATCACCGAAAGCCTGCTGATGCACAACGTGGAAGACGTCATCGCCAAGATGGAAGCCCTGCGCGCGCACGGCGTGCGCTTCTCGCTCGACGACTTCGGCACCGGCTATTCCTCGCTGGCCTACCTCAAGCGCCTGCCGCTGGACCAGCTCAAGATCGACCAGTCCTTCGTGCGCGACCTGCTCACCGACCCCAACGACGCCTCCATCGTCAGCACCATCATCGCCCTGGGCCACAGCCTCAACCTGATGGTGGTGGCCGAAGGGGTGGAGACCTCGGCCCAGCGCTACGTGCTCGACGCCGGCCAGTGCCACGCCTACCAGGGCTACCTGTTCAGCCGCCCGCTGCCGGCCGACGAATTCGTGCGCTACGTCGAACAGCACGGCGCCGAGCAGCCGGCTTTCGAGTAAGCTGACATTGCGCGCAACCTTTCCGACTGGAGTCCTCATGAGCCATCCCGACCCCACCGGCTTCGGCAAATTCGTGCCAGGCTTCGACTTCCTGCAGAACCTGGGCAAGGGCGCCAGCGCGCCGCTGCCGGGCATGGAACAGTGGAACCAGTGGGTCGCGCCCACGCTCGACCCCAAGGCGCTGGACAAGCGCATCGAGGAGCTGAAGGCGGTGCAGTTCTGGCTCGACCAGAACGCCACCGCGCTCAAGGCCACCATCCAGGCCCTGGAAGTGCAGAAGCTCACCCTGGCCACGCTCAAGGGCATGAACTTCAACCCGGCCGACCTGGCGCGCGCCTGGCAACCGGCTGCCGCAGCGGCCGCACCAGCCAAACCGGCTCCAGCTCCCGCTGCCCCGCCGCCGCGCAAGACCGCGGCCAAGACCAGCGCCAAGGCCGCACCGCGCAAGACCACCACCACCAAGGGCATGCCGGACCCGATGCAGTTCTGGGGCGCGCTGACGCAGCAGTTCCAGCAGATCGCCACCAACGCCATGCAGGAAGTCGCCAGCAAGGCGGCCGCTGCACCAGGCGCTATCAAAAAAGAAGCTGCTGGCGCAGGTGGGCCAAGGGCTGCAGCCCCAAAAGCCGCTGTAAAACGGCCGGCCCGCCGCCGCTGACACGGCGGCCCGCCTTGACGTCACTGCCATCCACCGCACCATGAAGCTCTTTCCCTACGGCCACGCCACCCACCCGCAATGGCCCATGGCTGCCGGCCTGGTGCTGGCGCAACTGCGCGCGCAGATGGCGTTGCCCGACTACGCCAAGAGCCCCACGCTGGCGCTGCTCTACATCACCGACCACTACGCCGCCGAGGCCGAGGCCATCCTGGCGCATCTGAGCGCCGAGCTGCCCGAGGTGACCGACTGGGCCGGCACCGTGGGCGTGGGCATCGCGGCCAACAACGTCGAGTACTTCGACGAACCGGCACTGGCCGTCATGCTGTGCGAGCTGCCCACCGACCAGTACCGCGTGTTCTCTGGCGTGGCACCGCTGGGGCTGGGCTTCGAGGCCCATACCGCGCTGGTGCATGCCGACCCAGAAACCCCCGACGTGGCCGAGCTGATTGCCGAGATGGCCGAGCGCACCGACACCGGCTACCTGTTCGGCGGCCTGTCCGCCAGCCGCAGCGCCAGCGTGCAGTTCGCCATGGGCGGCGACGGTTTCATCAAGGGCCACGGCCGCAGTAGCGGCGTCTTCCACGGCGGCCTGAGCGGCGTGGCCTTCGGCGAGGGCGTGCACCTGATCTCGCGCGTCACGCAGGGCTGCCTGCCGGTGGCCAAGGCCCACACCGTCACCGAGTCCGAACGCAACGTGGTCTACCGGCTCGATGGCGAACCCGCGCTCGACGTGCTGTTGCGCGACCTGAACGTCTCGCTGGACCGGCCGCAGCAGGCGCTGGAAGCCGTGCGCGCCACCCTGGCCGGCCTGCAGCGCGCCGACGGCGATGCCAGTGCCGTCAAGCGCACTGGCAATTTCGGGGACGACGTGCTGGTGCGCCACATCATCGGCCTCGACCCGGCGCGCCAGGGCGTGGCGCTGGCCGACATGGCCGAGCCCGGCACCGAACTCGCCTTCTGCCAGCGCAACGTGCAGGCCGCACGCGCCGATCTCACGCGCATCTGTGCCGAGATCCGCGAAGAGCTGGAGCCGCAGGAGATGCTGGCCGACACCGCGCACGCCCTCGGCGCCTCCGAGGCCGAAGCCGCGCCGCACCCGGCGCGCCGCATTGCCGGTGCGGTGTACGTGAGCTGCTCCGGCCGCGGCGGCCCGCACTTCGGTGGCCCGAGTGCCGAGCTGCAGATCGTGCGCCGCGCCCTGGGCGACGTGCCGCTGGTGGGTTTCTTTGCCGGCGGCGAGATCGCGCGCCGCCACCTGTATGGCTACACCGGCGTGCTGACGGTGTTCACCGAATAGCGTTTACTCCGGCGTGTCGGTGCGCAGCAGGTCCTTGCGGCACAGCGGGCCGTCCTGCGGACGCTCCAGACTGTGCGCAATGGCTGTCACCAGCGCATGCGCTTCTTCGGCGTTGAAGTGCGCCATCAGCGCACGCCCCACCGCCGCGTCCAGCCGCACCACGGCCGGGCTGCCGTCCACGCGCGTGATGTGCAGGCTCACCGCCTGGTGGCTGCCCCAGTCGGCGCGGCTCTCGGCGCGCAGCATCTGCTCGCTCATCAGGGCCTCGTAGTCGGCCTCCAGCGCGTCCAGCGTGGCGTCGTCCGGGTCCTGCGGCAGTTCGACCACAAAGCCCTCCATCGCGTCGTTGCGCTGCACGTACGCCAGCGCACGCGCCGCCAGGCCCTGCACGAAGCGGTCGCGCAGCTCGGGCTCGAAGAAGATGTACTCGGTGGCCATGGGGCGTGCGTGCCGCTTGGGGGCCTTATTTCTTGAGCTTCATGATGCCTAGCGCGTTCATCACCAGTTTCTCGAACAGCGGCTCGGAGGTGCCGGCCTTCATCTTGCGGATGAAGTACTTCTCGAACGCGATCTTGGCCAGGTGCACCCACTTGCCCTGCGAGAACCAGTTGACGTTGCGCGGCGGGATCTGCGGCAGCGCCACGAAGCAGGCGCCGGTGTCGCCGAAGTCGGCCAGGCACAGCGCGTTCCAGGTCGCCTTGTGGCTGGGCTCCTTGCCGTCCAGCACGTCGCGGATGTTGTGCGCCGTGGCGGTGACCATCGACTCGATCATGTAGCCGGTCTTGGGCGCGCCTGTGGGCACCGGGGTGGCTTCCACCGGCGGAATGGCCACGCACACGCCCACCGAGTAGATGTTGGGGTACTTCGGGTTGCGCTGGTGCTGGTCGATCAGGATGAAGCCGCGCGGGTTGGTCAGCCCCTCGATGCCGAACACCGCATCAATGCCCTTGAAGGCCGGCAGCATCATCGAGTACTTGAAGTCCAGCACGTGTTCCTTCTTCGGCGTGCCGTCGTCGTTGTGCTCGGTGACGTACATCTTGCCGGCCTCGACCTTGGTGGTCTTGGCATTGCAGATCCACTTGATGTGCCGGTCGCGCATCACCGACTCCAGCAGCCCCTTGGAGTCCCCCACCCCGCCCAGGCCCAGGTGGCCCACATAGGGCTCGGCAGTGACGAAGGTCATCGGCACGCGGTCGCGGATCTTGCGGCGGCGCAGGTCGGTGTCCATGATCATCGCGAACTCGTAGGCCGGGCCGTAGCACGAGGCGCCTTGCACCGCGCCCACCACCACATGGCCCGGGTCCTTGACGAATTCCTGCCAGCTCTGCTCGGCCTCCACCGCGTGGTCCACGTGGCAGATGGAATGCGTGTGGCCGTTCGGCCCGAGGCCCTCCACCTCGTCGAAGGCCAGCTTCGGCCCGGTGGCGATCACCAGGTAGTCGTAGCTGACGCTGCGGCCGTCGTCGAGCTCGACTTCGTTCTTCTCCGGGTGCACGCGCTTGGCACCCACGCCGATGAAGTCGATCTTCTTCTTGGCCAGCGCCGGCGCGATGTCCATCTCGATGTCGTCGCGCGTGCGCCAGTTCACCGCCACCCAGGGGTTGGACGGCACGAAGTGGAACTTCGGGTTGTTGGAAATGACGGTGATCTTGTCGTCCGCGCGGGCCAGTTCGCGCATTTCATAGGCCATCGGCATGCCGCCGATGCCGGCGCCGAGTATCACGATGTGAGCCATGGTGTTGTCTCCTGTGGGTTTTTGGAATGTCCAGCCGGCTCGGCAAGTGCCTCCCGAGGTTTTTGGGTTATATGCCCCGAGGGGTAGCGTGTTATTGACATTAATCAAATGTCGACTGCCAGCGGGCCGGCGCCGCACCCCGGCAACCAGTGCGGCCGACGGGCGGCAACTCCCGCGGGGCGGTGGCGTCCTCGGGCAGAATCAATCCCGGACCCCAAGAACAAATCCAATCAGGAGGAGCCCGCCTTGCGCGACTTTGACGAGACCTGGCCGCCCACCCAGCAGGCCGCCCCCGGGCACGACACCCACCCCAACCAGTTCGCCCTGCTGCGCCAGCGCCGCTTCGCACCCTTCTTCTGGACCCAGTTCTGCGGCGCGGCCAACGACAACCTGTTCAAGTTCGCGTTCACGGTCATGGTGACCTACCAGCTGCAGGTGAGCTGGCTGCCGCCGGCCATGGCCGGGCTGGTGATCGGGGCGCTGTTCATCCTGCCCTTTGTGCTCTTCAGCGCCACCAGCGGCCAGCTGACCGACAAGTACCCCAAGACGGCCATGATCCGCTTCGTCAAGAACCTGGAGATCGCCATCATGCTGGTGGCGGCCTGGGGCTTTGTCATGGGCAACGTGCCGGCGCTGCTGGCGTGCACCTTTCTGATGGGCCTGCACTCCACGCTGTTCGGCCCGGTGAAGTTTGCCTACCTGCCGCAGGTGCTGCACGAGCGCGAACTCACCGGCGGCAACGGCATGGTGGAGATGGGCACCTTCGTCGCCATCCTGCTCGGCAACGTGGTGGGTGGCCTCATCGTCGCCATGCCCGAGGTGGGCCACCAGAACGTGGCCATCGCCTGCGTGGCGCTGGCCGTGGCGGGGCGCCTCACGGCCGCGCGCGTACCGCCGCTGCCCGCCACCGACCCCGGGCTCAAGATCAACTGGAACCCGGTGAGCGAGACCTGGCGCAACCTCAGATTAGCCCACGGCAACATCGTCGTCTTCCGCTCGCTGCTGGGCATCAGCTGGATGTGGTTTTTCGGCGCCGTCTTCCTGAGCCAGTTCCCCAGCTTTGCCAAAGAGGTGCTGCATGGCGACGCACACGTGGCCTCGGCCCTGCTGGTGGTGTTCTCGGTCGGCATCGGCATCGGCTCGCTGCTGTGCGAACTGCTGAGCCGCCGCCATGTGGAAATCGGCCTCGTGCCGCTGGGCGCCATCGGCATGACGGTGTTCGCCATCGACCTTTACTTTGCGTCCCGCGGCCTGCCCGCGAGTGACGTGATGGGCCTGGCCGCCTTCCTGGGCCAGCCCGCGCACTGGCGCGTCATGGCCGACCTGCTGCTCTTGAGCCTGTTCGCCGGCCTCTACAGCGTGCCCATGTACGCCCTCATCCAGCTGCGCAGCCCGGCCACGCACCGTGCCCGCATCATCGCCGCCAACAACATCCTCAACGCGCTGTTCATGATCGCCAGCTCATTGCTGGCCGGCGCGCTGCTGGCGATGGACGTCACCATCCCGCAGATCTTCTTCCTCACGGGTCTGGCCAACGCCGTGGTGGCGCTCTACATATTTTTGCTGGTGCCGGAATACCTGCTGCGTTTTGTGGCCTGGGTGCTTACGCACTTCGTCTACCGCTTCAAGGTGCAGGGCGACGAGCACATTCCGTCAGAAGGCCCGGCCATCCTGGCCTGCAACCACGTGAGCTTTGTCGACGCCGTGCTGCTGCAGGCCGCCAGCCCGCGGCCCATCCGCTTCCTCATGGACCACCGCATCTTCAACGTCCCGGTGCTGGGCTGGCTGTTCAGACTGGCCAAGGCCATTCCCATCGCCCCGCGCGCCGAAGACCCCGAGGCTTACGAAGCAGCGTTTGCTGCCGCGGTGCAGGTGCTGAAAGAAGGCGACCTGCTGGGCATCTTCCCCGAAGGCGGTATTACGAAAGACGGCACGCTGCAGGAGTTCAAGGGCGGCATCATGAAGATCCTGGAGCAGCAGCCCGTGCCCGTGGTGCCCATGGCGCTCACCAACCTCTGGGGTTCCTATTTCAGCCGCATCGAGCTGGTGGGCGGCAAGCCGACGGCGATGGCCAAGCCGTTTCGGCGGGGGATGTTCAATGCGGTCGGGTTGAACGTGGGCACGATAGTCGCCAGCGGGGAGACGCGGCTAGATGAACTACGGGAGAGAGTGACGGAACTGCTGACAAGTAGGTAATGCGCCGGACGACATTTTTCGGCTGCACCTCTCATTGCCCCAACTGAAGCCTCACCGTTTGACTCTGTGTAGATTTATAAGTCGTTATTTAGGAGTGCACTCGTTACCTCATGCCCCCCATTTAGGGGATGACAACTTATCGCCATACACCTAGCATCAGTTCCCATAAGCGAAAAACACTCGTTCTGTGCAGTTTAGGGGGGCTCTAATTGCACAGATTTTGCAAGTTTGTCAATAACAACTTTCTGACATGGCACATCCCATTTTCTTCTCCTTTTCTGGTGATAGCAAAGAGCAAGCGGAACGATTGAAGAGTCGATTCTCTGATGATCTTGTGTACATGTATTCGCGCACTGGGGTGGATGGCGTAGATTTCCCCAACGAGATACTGGATGAAATTGCCCAATGCCGAGTATTCATTCTATTTTTGAGTAGGGGCTATGTTGAGGCGGATCCCAGGCGTCCGTGGTGTCGCAGGGAGTTGCTTGCCGCGGCGAAACGCATCACCACAGGAAATCTGAAGAGTTTTCTGATCATTCAAGTTGATCAAACACCTCTAACTGCCACGATTACCGATCCGGACACTAATGCGATTACGGATGCGCTTAAACCTTTTAGGGAGGCGCGGCGAGCTTTTGCCTATCCAGTCGACTGGAAAAGTGTGGAGTCACGTGTGGCAGACGAGCTTGCCTCACTCTCTGACGAGGTGCTGCCCGAGCTGCCACGTCCTGCATTCGAGAAACTGCTTCGTGATTGCCTGAACTTAGGGACTTATCAGAACAGGGCGCCGTTAATCTTTGTAAGTGGGTTCCACGGTTCTGGGCGTCGGACTTTAGTCCGAGCGGTTATGCGCTCTGACTACAGACATTTGACAGAGTACACGTTAGGTATTGATGGGACTGACGGCCCGGAGGACCTGTTGCAATTGATTTGGGGTGAGGTCTTGCATAAACCCATCAAGGAACAGCGAGCGCTCCTTTCTGCGGCCGACAAAAATCCGAATCTGCTTAAAGGTTTTTTTCAACAGTTAGGCGCCCAACTTGTCGAGTTAAGGGCTTATCTCGTGCTGGCAAAAGATGATCTGGCAGATGTGTCAGAGGTTGTCCCATATTGGCTTAGTCAATATATGAGTCTTATTGCTCCAACGGTTCAGCCTTTGGTGTTTATCTTGATACCGCGTCCTCTGCCGAATGGTGTTCGTACAAAGATGCCCAATGCGCAAGATGTTCACATCCCAACCTTAGAGGATGACGAAAGTGAACGTCTCGTCAAAATGCATATTTCTGCGAGGGACCCGAGAAGGCTCCCTCGCTGGCAAGAGCATCTGCCTTACATCTTGGAGGCTGGATCGAATAGTCCTAAGCTTCTTGTGGAAATAGTTAGGATTGCTTCGCGCAGGCCCTCACTGGATTTTTTAAAGCAAGACACGACGGAGCATGTCCGGCGTTTCGATGAGCGTGTAAGTCAACTGCTCGACTGGGCTTGGCCGAACATAAAGGATCAAGCGAAACACGTTCTGCTGCTTGACATTCTTAATTCATTGACCATCGCTCACTACGATACCCTGTCCGAAATCTTCAGACTAAAGGGAGATGAAATTGGCGATGTGCTGTATGAATTAGTGCAAGCCGGAATTGTGGAGCATTTAAGTGAGTCGACCTACCGAATCCCCCCCGCTCTGCGCCGCAAGCTGAACTTTTATCTTATCAATCCAGAGGTCCGATCGAGGGCTGCTGACTTGCTTAAGCAATATGGAAAAACTGTTCAGATTGGACAGGATGAGTGGGGCGGAGTTTTTCTTACAAACAGGCTGCAAATTCGACTTACCACAGATGCTGCGATAGCCGATGAAGATTTGACATTCGTCACCACCGCCATGCTATTCAAGGCAGGCTGGCAAAAATATCGTCAGGCGCAATACACCATCGCTCTTGAGCTGTTGCGGCGAGCCTTTTCTAGGGTGGAAAAAATTCAAGACGACTCCACCAAATTGGAGATATTGCGCTTTTACGGATTGGCTGCAGCCAGAGAAGGATCAGATCAAGACATGGCTGCAGCATGTAACTACTTGTCCAATCCGACGCATTTCACACCTCGCTATCGGGAGCGAGCGAGAGCGATTGCACCGTTCGTTCGCGGGCTCTTTTATCGACTGAATCAAGAAGTCGATCTTGCTTGTCATGCGTTTGAGGAGTCTTTGACCTTGTTGCCAGAAGGGCCGAACACGGTGCAGCAAAGGTCTATGATTTTGAACGAGTTGGTCCAATCAATGCTAAAGACTAGCGCCCCTGACTACTCGCGTGCGGTGGCACTCGCTGAAGAGTCATGTTCGTTACGTACCACCCCTAACAACCTCGACATTCTCCTACGTGCGTTGCTAGCGCAGACATTCGATGACCCACACATTACTCAAGAGCAGGTAGATAGAAATTTTGTCGAAATGGATCGAAGAGAGGCGCAGCTCAAGGCAATGTGCGTGGCGAATAATCAGAGCTTCTATGTGGCACGCGTTGTAGATCGGCTTGAGCGAGAGGCTGTGGAGAAGGTGAGATCAGAGGATCTTCCCTTTGGCTCGCTTGATCTCTCTGAGCCAATTAGACTCTGTGAAGAAGCATTTAATGAGCATCAAGAGCAAGCGCTATTGGCTCGGAAGTGGGAATTGATGCTACGAAATGAGGCCAATCGAGACTGGGGTGCTCTTCATAGGGACGCGTCAGCTTATCTTGAATCTGCTCCTTCCAACCGGATGGGCCGGGGAATTGCTGCTCGCTTTCGAATACTGACGTTTGATCTAACGGATGAGCGATCCAAGCGACTAGCTGATGCTGAGTTGGAAAAGTACAGGGCCAACGGGTCGATTCCACGGGCTGCGGCGCAAGAGATCAAGAGGCGGCTTGAAAATCCTAATCTAGCAACTTCGCGGCTTTAGCCAAAGACTGTTAAATGGGATGTGGGTTTTAAAACCTCCTTCGCAGGTGGATTCGCCGCGCACCATGCAGCAACTAAACCGGCGCAACGGAGGTCTTCATGAATGAGTTTGCGCTGGACAAAGCCTTCACCCTGCTCGAACCCGGTCCGGTGGTTCTCATCACCACCCATGACGGTAAGCAGCCCAACATCATGACCATCTCCTGGACCATGGTGGTGGACTTCACGCCGGTGTTCGCCCTCACCACCGGGCCGTGGAACCATTCCTTCGCCGCGCTGCGCAAGACGAAGGAATGCGTCATCGCCATTCCCACGGTGGACCTGCTGGACAAGGTGGTGGGCGTGGGCACCTGCTCGGGCACCGACACGGACAAGTTCGACAAGTTCAAGCTCACGCCCGTGCCGGCCAGCCAGGTGAAGGCGCCGCTGATTCAAGAGTGCCTGGCCAACATCGAGTGCCAGGTGATTGACTACAACAAGAAGCACAGCATCGTCATCCTGCAGGGCGTGGCGGCCTGGGTGGACGCCACGCGCAAGGAACGCCGCATGCTGCATGCCGTGGGCGACGGCACCTTTATTGCCGACGGCCGCAAGCTGGACCGGCGCCAAGCCATGCGTTCCAAACTACCGGCGGGGGTCTGAGCGCAAGACGCCGTGCGCCGGGCTGATGGACGCCGTCAGGCCGTGGCCCAGCGGTTGCGGCCTTCGTTCTTGGCGCGGTACAGGGCGGCATCGGCCCGGTCGACCAACTGTTGGGGGGTGTGGTCCGCGCCGCCCGCGAGGGTGCTCACCCCGATGCTCACGGTGACAAGGCCGAGCGGCGTGGCCGGGTGCGGGATCTTCAGCGCCGCCATGTCGTGCAGGATGCGCTCGGCCAACGCTTGCGCACCCGCGGCGTCGAGATTGCTGGCAATCACGGCGAACTCCTCGCCGCCGATGCGGGCCGCAAACTCGCCCGCGCGCTGCGCGTTGCGGCGCAAGACCTCGGCCACCTGTTTCAGGCAGGCATCTCCGGCGGGATGGCCCAGCGCGTCGTTGTATTTCTTGAAGTGGTCGATGTCGACCATCAGCATGGACACGGCGCTGCCGCTGCGGCTGGCGCGGTTCAGCTCGCTGGCCAGGCTTTCGTCGAAATAGCGCCGGTTGAACAAGCCGGTGAGGGGGTCGGTGGTGGACAGGCGGCCCAGTTCGTTGTTGGCCGCTTCCAGCTTCTCCGCCTGGGCGCCCAGCGTGCGCAGGCTGGCAGCGAGGCGCAGGTTCAGCGACACGATGTAGGCCGCCAGCAGCCCACCCGCCACGATGGCCAGGCCGGCCCAGACCAGGACGCGATAGACCCACGCCGGCAGTACCTCTTCCGGCGCGAACATGAAACCATCAAGGGAGAAGTTCTTGGGCAGCATGCCACTGGCGGCATAGACCTGGCCGATGCTGTGCCAGCGCTCCCGGCTCATGTAGCCGATGTCGACCAGGTCATTCTGGAACAGGTTGTAGGTGGCCTGGGCTTCAAGGCTCAGTTCGGTGCGGTCCATCCGCGGGCGATAGGTGCGCAGGATCAGATCGACGATCTCTGCCTGGTGTGCCAGCGCGTAGCGCCAGCCCGCAATCAGTGCGTCACGCATGGCCACCACGACGTGGGGCTGCGCCAGTGCCACCTGCCGTGAGGTGAACAGGGTGTCACCGTAGAAATTGATGTTCAGGTCGCGCGGGTTGAAGATCTGGTACGGAATGTTGCGGCGGGCCGCCTCGAAGGGTTCGGTGGAGATGTAGGCGGTCATGGCGTCGACCCGGTCCCACTCCGAACCCAGCAGGCTGACCACGTCACCCGAGTGGGGCTTGATCTTGACGCTGTCGATCGGCACGCCGGCGGTCTTGAGGTAGGCGGTGAGCTCATCGGAATGGGCCTCACCCATCAGGGTTTTGCCTTCCAGGTCGCGCACGGAGCGCAGGGCCGGGTCCCGCCGGGCCAGGATGACAAAGGGCGAGTGCTGCAGGATGGCCGCCACCGCCATGATGGGCTGGCCCTTGTTGAAGTCGATCAACAGCGAGGAGGTACCGACGCCGAACTCGGCCTGCCCCGCGGCAACCACGGCCACCGGGTCGATCAGCGGTCCACCTTCGATCAGCTCGACGTCCAGCCCGGCATTCCTGAAAAAGCCCTGCTCGATCGCGGCGTAGAAGCCGGCGAACTGGAACTGGTGCGTCCACTTGAGCTGGACACGCACTTTCTGCAGCTGTGTGCCGTTGGCAGCGGCTTCCGTGTTGGCGAGAGCCGGTGCCGATCCTGCCACCAAAACGAGCAGGCAGGTGAGCACGAGCCGGAGGGCCTGCAGCTGGCGCGTGAGTGTCATCGAGGGTCCGTTGCTTGATCCGTGCCGCATCAGCCCAACGCTTGAGGGCACGGAACCATTCTAGCCAGCGGTTGGGCTGGGGCGCGGCTTGAGGCGGGGTGCGCAGGCGACCTGCTCAGCGTCTGCCGGGGGCAGGGCCGCAGCGCGAGGACAGGCTGTTCATCGGCATCTTTTGCTCTCCCTGGGCAGCCTGCTGGCGCTGCGCACCTGAGGGCCGCGTGCGCCAGAGTCCGCGCGCCATGGTGTGGAAATTCCCGCCTGGGTGTGGGGCCTCTGGTGAATTGGGGTAAGGTCTGACCCACACCGCCCCGTGTCTCCACCCACTCGACTCCTGCACCGCCGATGCCCCATGACGTCAGCCTGATCGCCACCATTGCCGCCGGTTTCGGCCTGGCCATGATCTTTGGCCTGATTGCCAGCAACCTGAAGATGCCGCCGCTGGTGGGCTATCTGCTGGCCGGCATCATGATCGGTCCGGCCACGCCGGGCTTTGTGGCCGACGTGGGGCTGGCGGGCCAGCTGGCCGAGATCGGCGTCATGCTGCTGATGTTCGGGGTGGGGCTGCATTTCTCCCTGCAGGACCTGATGGCGGTGCGCCGCATTGCGGTGCCGGGCGCCGTGGTGCAGATTGCCGCCGCCACATTGCTGGGCATGGGCGTGGCGCTGTATTGGGGCTGGTCGGTGGGGGGCGCGCTGGTGTTTGGCCTGTGCCTGTCGGTGGCCAGCACGGTGGTGTTGCTGCGTGCACTGGAGGCCAAGGGCCTGCTCAAGTCGGTCAACGGCCAGATTGCGGTGGGCTGGCTGGTGGTGGAAGACCTGGTCATGGTGCTGGTGCTGGTGTTGTTGCCGGCGCTGGCGGGCGTGCTTGGTGCGGCGGGCGGCCAGGCTGCCGGGGCGGCGTCGGCTAGCGACATCTGGCAGACCGTGGGTGTGACGCTGGCCAAGGTCACGGCCTTCATCGTGCTCATGCTGGTGGTGGGACGGCGCGTGTTGCCCAAGGCCCTGTGGTGGGTGGCGCGCACCGGCTCGCAGGAGCTCTTCACGCTCAGCGTGGTGGCGGTGGCCGTGGGCGTGGCCTTCGGCGCGGCCAAGCTGTTCGACGTCTCGTTTGCACTGGGCGCCTTCTTCGCCGGCATGATGATGCGCGAGTCGGAGTTCAGCCACCGCGCGGCCGACGAGTCGCTGCCGCTGCGCGATGCCTTTGCCGTGCTGTTCTTCGTGTCGGTGGGCATGCTGTTCGACCCGGCGGTGATCTGGCAGCAGCCGGTGAAGCTGCTGGCCGTGGTGCTCATCATCATGCTCGGCAAGACGCTGGCGGCCATTGCGCTGGTGCTGCTGTTCCGCTACCCGCTCAACTCCGCGCTGATCGTGGGCGCCAGCCTGGCGCAGATCGGCGAGTTCTCGTTCATCCTGGCGGGCATGGGCGTGGCGCTGGGCCTGATGCCGGCCGAAGGGCAGAGCCTGGTGCTGGCCGGGGCGCTGATCTCCATTGCCGCCAACTCGG
>JAYRLJ010000418.1:0-2572 GCA_041905305.1 Hylemonella sp.
CAAGGCCGGGCGCTGGCGATATTCGGCAAGGTTCAGCATGGCATCACCTCACACGTCCAGCAGCGGCCGGTGCTTGATGTGCCGCGCGAACACGGCCATGAACTGCGGATCGACACGCGCACCCCAGACCGCCAGCGAATGGCCGACGATCCAAAGCACCAGCCCAGGAATCCACATCTGCAAGCCCAGGCCCACGGCAGCGGCCAAGGTGCCGTTGGTGATGGCCACGGTGCGCGGAGCGCCGCCCATCAGGATCGGCTCGGTCAGAGACCGATGTAGCGGCACCTCGAAGCCGGGTATTCCATCGTGTGGGCCGTTCATACGACGGCCCCACCGGAGAAGCTGAAGAACGACAGGAAGAAGCTCGAAGCGGCGAACGCGATGGACAGGCCAAACACGATCTGGATCAGCTTGCGGAACCCGCCCGAGGTATCGCCGAAGGCCAGCGCCAAGCCCGTGGCGATGATGATGATGACCGCGACGATGCGCGCCACCGGCCCCTGGATGGATTCGAGGATGGATTGCAGCGGCCCTTCCCAGGGCATCGAGGAACCCGCGGCCTGCGCGGTGCCTGCGAGCAGCAACATCAGCGCCGCGAGCATCAAGCCTTGCATGGCCGGGCGAGCCAGGCCATCCAGCCGTGCGGGCCGAGGAAGCGGATTTGCGGAAATACGGAAAGCATCAGCGTGCGTCATGGAAGTTCTCCAGAGTGGTCAGGGGACAGGGAGGAAAGGTCGGACTGCGGCAGCAGCTCCGGGAATGGAGCCTCCAGCGCATCCGCCAGTTGGTAGCCCACGCCATCGAAGCCGACGACGCGGGCGATGCTCTCGATGCGGCGCTTGCGTCCGCGCCCGGCGATGTGGATCACCACGTTGACCGCTTCCGCGATCAGCGCACGGGGCGGGTTCACCGCCACTTCGAGAATCAGTTGCTCCAGGCGCAGCAGTGCGCCCAGTACGGAGCCGGCGTGGATGGTGGCGATGCCGCCCGGATGGCCAGTGCCCCAGACTTTGATGAGATCCAATGCCTCGGCGCCACGCACCTCGCCGACGACGACACGATCCGGGCGCAGGCGCATCGAAGATCGCACCAGCTCGGTCATGGACACCACGCCCTGGCGTGTGCGCAGCGGCACGTGGTCGCGGGCCGCGCATTGCAGCTCCACCGTGTCTTCGAGCACCAATACGCGGTCGCCCGTGGCGGCGATCTCGGCCAATAGCGCATTGGCCAAGGTGGTCTTGCCGGTACTCGTCCCGCCGGCGATCAGGATGTTCTGGCGCTCGCGCACGGCGCGCACCAGCAAGCCCGCCTGCGCGGCGGTCATCATTTCGTCCTCGATGTAGCGCGACAGCGGGATCACGCCAAAGGCGCGCTTGCGCAAAGCGAAGGCCGGCCCCGGCGCAGCGGGCGGCAGGATGCCCTCGAAGCGCTCGCCCGTCTCGGGCAGCTCCGCCGTCAGGAGCGGCTGGCCGCGATGCACCTCGGCGCCGACGTGGGCCGCGACCAGCCGGATGATTCGTTCGCCGTCGGCCTCGGACAGCTCCACACCCATCGGCGCGCGGCCCGACGAAAGCCGGTCGATCCACAAGGTGCGATCCGGGTTCAGCATGACTTCCACTACGTCGGGGTCTTCCAGCGCGGCGGCGATCAGTGGCCCCATCGCCGTGCGCAGCATCTGGATGCGGCGATCCAGTGAAACGGCGGTGAAGGAAGGAACGGCGCTCATGACGCGCGCTCCTGCGCGTCGTCCATGCGTGCCGGGTCTGGATGCAGTTCTTCCACCACGTCTCGCACCAGACTGCGACCGCGCAGCAAATGCCGCCCGAGTTGTTCGACGAACTGCTCGAAGCGCGCCTTGCCCTGGGCGCGCGCTGCGTCCTGATGCGCTTCGGGCACGGGCGTGCTCACCGTGAGGAAGTAGCGGATGAACAGTGCCAGCGTCTCGATCTGGATGTTCTGGTCGCGCTCCATGCGCTCGGCGTGGCGCGACAGGCGATCCAGGCGCTTGGCAATCGCCGCCTCGCGCTGGTCGGCGGCATCGGGCGACAGCCACGATGCCAAGGCGGCAGCGACGATGCTGGACTTGGATACGCCTTTCTTGGCGGCCAGTTCGTCGAGCCGCTTGCCATGCTCCGGCTGGATGAACACGTTGAGGCGGTGTTGGGTCATAGGTCGATTCCGTCATCAGGGTCGAGGGATGCCAGCCGGGCCGTGCGTTGCAGGGCAGGGTCGAGCTGGCGAGGAAGGGGAAGCGGCAGGTCGTCGTCATCGAGCAACCCAAGGTCGGCCGCAGGCGCGGCCAGCTCGGGGTCGTAGGCGGCGATTTCGGAGAGTTCGGGCTGGCGACGCGGGCCGCCGTCATCGGCGCTGCCAAGGTCGCCAACGGTCTCCGCGACGAGAGGTGCCGGCACCGCAGGAATTGCCAGCCCGCTCCAGTCATCGGCGCGGGCCGGCGGCGCGTCGGCGTACTGCCCGTCCGCCAGCGTGGGCGGCGGCAGCACGCGGCGCTTGAAATTGGCGTCCGCGTAGTAGCGCAGCTTCTTCGCCTTGATCGGCGCCACGCTGGACACCA
>JAYRLJ010000419.1:0-2563 GCA_041905305.1 Hylemonella sp.
GCCAGGGTCTTGGCATCAAACGCCGCCTTCTGGTAGGCCGCAGCCTGCTGCGGGAACAGCCCGGTGGAGGCCAGCAGGCCCGCCACCACGGCGCTTTGCTTCAGTGTCTCGCGACGAGTTTGCATGTGAATCTCCTTGGTTAAATCCATGCTAGTAAAAAACGGGGTTCTATCAAGTGCGTCCGGCAATTATTTGCCTGCACCCGAAGACAACCAGACGGCAATGGTCTTTGCATCGGCATCGCTGAGCGACTGGGCCGGCATGGGCACCGGTCCCCAGACGCCCGAGCCGCCCGACTTGATCTTGCCAGCCAGGTAGTCCACCTTGCCGGCATGCTTCTTGGCGATCTCCTGGAAGCTCGGCCCAACGAGTTTGTTGCTCATGGCATGGCAGGCCGTGCAGCTGTTTTTCTGCGTCAGGGCAATGGCCGCCTTGTTGTCACCACCGTCGGCTTTGGCTGCCGGCTTGGCGTCGGTCTTGGCCGGCGCTGCCGCAGGAGCGGACGTCGCCGGCTTGGCTCCCTCAGGGCGGGTCGTGTCGACACCGTGCTGAGCACCCACCAAGCGGTTCTGCTCGGCCAGGTTGCCGTGTGCGTTACGGGCATGCTCCGGCAGGAACGATGAAACCTTGGCTTCCGGCACGCAGTCCTTCATGCAGGCGACGTTCTTGGTGTCGGGCTTGGCCTTGGGGTTGCCCAATTCCTTGCCAGGCCACATGGCGTGGTCCTGCGTCATGCCATTGCGATTGGGCATGCGCTTCTGTACGTCGGCGATGTTCTTGTCGGACAGCACGAAGTTGTCCGGCACGATGCCGCCGAGGTTCAGCAGGAAGGCCGTGACCGCGTAGACCTCTTCCGTGCTCAGCGATTTGGGCGCGGTCCAGGGCATGGCGCGGTTGATGTAGTCCCACAGCGTGGAGACAGTGGCCACCTTCATCAAGGTCGTGCGGCCCGGATAGTCGGTACGCTGCAGGTTCGCGACACGACCGTTCTTGATGTCTTCAGCCGTGGTGCCGCCCACCAGCGGGCTGAACACCTCGCCGGACTCGCCGAAGATGCCGTGGCAGTGGGCGCACTTGCCTTCCCACACGTCCTGGCCCTTGGCGACGCTGCCGGAACCCGCCGGCAGGCCCTTGAAGTCGGGGCGCACGTCGATATCCCAAGCGGCCACCTCCTTCGGCGTGGCATCGCGGCCGATGCCGGGGAACTTGGTCGCACCCTGCGCGCTTGCCCAACCTGCAACGGCCAGCAAGGCAGCGGTCAAGACTGCTTTACGAAACCTGAACATTTTTCACCTCACCGCTTTCCTGCACCAGCCACGACTGGATGGCATTGTTGTGATAGATCGAACGCGTACCGCGCACGGCACGCAGCTGCTTGTAGGTCGGTTGGACGTAGCCCGTGTCATCCATGGCACGGCTCTGGATGATGGCCGGCTTGCCGTCCCAGACCCAGTCAATGTTGAAGCGCGTCAGCGCCTTGTTCTGCACCGGACCTTCGAGGCGCGCGGTACGCCAGTTGCGGCCGCCGTCGACCGACACGTCGACGCGCTTGACCTTGCCGCGACCCGACCAGGCCAGGCCGGTGATGTTGTAGAAGCCCTTGTCCAGCAGCACCTGGCCGCCGGAGGGCGTGGTGACCACGCTCTTGCATTCCTGGATGTTGGTGTACTGGCGATGCAGTCCGTTGGGCATCAGGTCGATGTAGTGCACCGCCTCGTCCTTCGCGGCGTAGGGCTTGTCGCCCACCTCGATGCGACGCAGGTACTTGACCCAGCTCACGCCCTGCACGCCGGGCACGATCAGGCGCAGCGGATAGCCCTGCTCAGGGCGCAGCATCTCGCCGTTCTGGCCGTAGGCCACGAACACTTCACCCGACTTGATCAACTCCATCGGGATGGTACGGGTCATGGAGGAACCGTCAGCGCCCTCGGCCAGAACAAACTTGCCGTTCTTCAGATCGGCGCCGGCCAGTTCCAGCAGGGTGATCAGCGGCACGCCGGTGAACTCGCTGCACGACACCATGCCGTGGGTGTACTGCACGGTCGGCACGGCCACATTGCCCCACTCGACCGCGGTGTTGGCGCCGCACTCGATGAAGTGGATGCGCGAGACCGACGGCAGGCGCATGATCTCGTCCATGGTGAAGACCTTGTTGGACTTGACCATGCCGTTGATCATCAGGCGGTGCTTGGACGGGTCGATGTCCCACCAGCCCTGGTGGTGACGCTCGAAGTGCAGACCGCTGGGCGTGATGATGCCAAACAGCGACTGCAGCGGTGCAAACGACACCGAGGCCTGCGTGGTCTGGGTCAGACCCGGGCTCTGGCGGCGCTGCACATTGGCCTCGTACTTGGACGGCTTGCCGTAACCTTCGGTCGCCACACCCTGTCCCAGGCCCTTGCTGTGCTCCGGCAGGTTCAGGATGTTGGGATCACCGCCCTCGGTCGGGACCGGGTTGCCCTGCGCCAGTGCGGCCGGCACCGCAGCGCCGGCCGCCGCGGCGGCGAAGGCATTGCGAATGAAATCACGGCGGCCATTCTTGGCTTCCGCAATGACGGTCTTG
>JAYRLJ010000420.1:0-2558 GCA_041905305.1 Hylemonella sp.
GCCCAGCAACTGCATGGCCAGGTCCTTGCAGGCCAGCGTGGGGCCGTTGGACAGGGCTTCGAGGTAGAGGCCGTCTTCGAGCTTCTTCAGCGGCACGATGGCCGAGGTGCCAAAGACCTCCGCGGTGTAGGTCTTGCGGCAGATGGCGCGCAGGTCGTCAGCCGGGATGTCGTCGATGTAGAGCGACAGAATCTCGAACGCCAGGTCGGCATACGGCAGGCTGCGCCACTTGGTGAGCATGGCATCGTCGACCTGCGGGTAGGACTCGGGCAGGTACAGGCCACCGTCGGGCGCCAGGCCCTCGAGCAGGATCTCGCAGAAGCGCTTGCGGTCCGCATGACCGCGGGTGCTGAGGTACTTCATCCGGCCAGCTCTTCCTTGCGGATGCGCACAATGGGCGCCAGCACGGTCTTGAGCGCCTGCAGCTTGGCGAGCGCTTCGTTCATGGTGCCCTCGCGGGCCTCGTGCGTGAGGATGATCAGGTCCGTGGACGTGGCGCCTTCGCCGCCCACCTCATCGGCCTCACGCTGCAGCACAGCGTCGATGCTGATGCCAGCCTCAGCCAGAATGCCGGTGACCTTGGCCAGCACGCCAGCCTCGTCGGCCACACGCAGGCGCAGGTAGTAACTCGTCACCACCTCGCTCATCGGCAGCACCGGCACATTGCTCATGGCGTCCGGCTGGAAGGCCAGGTGCGGCACGCGGTTCTGCGGGTCAGCGGTGTGCAGGCGGGTGATGTCGACCAGGTCGGCAATCACTGCGCTGGCAGTCGGCTCCGAGCCGGCACCCTTGCCGTAGTAGAGCGTGGTGCCCACGGCGTCGCCATTGACCACCACGGCATTCATCGCGCCCTCCACATTGGCCAGCAGGCGCTTGGCCGGGATCAGGCTCGGGTGCACGCGCAGCTCGATGCCCTTGGCAGTGCGCTTGGTAATGCCCAGCAGCTTGATGCGGTAGCCCAGCTGCTCGGCGTACTTGATGTCCGCCGCGCCGAGCTTGGTGATGCCTTCGACGTAAGCCTTGTCGAACTGCACCGGGATGCCATAGGCAATGGCCGACATCAGCGTGGCCTTGTGCGCGGCGTCCACGCCCTCGATGTCGAAGGTCGGGTCGGCTTCGGCGTAACCCAGGCGTTGCGCCTCCTTGAGCACGACGTCGAAGTCCAGTCCCTTGTCGCGCATCTCGGACAGGATGAAGTTGGTGGTGCCGTTGATGATGCCGGCAATCCACTGGATGCGGTTGGCGGTCAGGCCTTCGCGCAGCGCCTTGATGATCGGAATGCCACCGGCCACCGCGGCCTCGAAGGCCACCATCACACCCTTGGCCGACGCAGCGGCGAAGATCTCGGTGCCATGCACCGCCAGCAGCGCCTTGTTGGCGGTCACGACGTGCTTGCCGGCGGCAATGGCCTCCAGCACCAGCTGCTTGGCGATACCGTAGCCGCCGATGAGCTCGACCACGATGTCGATCTCGGGGTTGGCAATGACAGCACGCGCGTCGTTCACGACCTGCACACCCTCACCCACGACAGACTTGGCACGTGCCACGTCCAGATCAGCCACCATGGTGATCTCGATGCCGCGGCCGGCGCGACGCTTGATTTCTTCCTGGTTGCGCTTGAGCACGTTGTAAGTGCCACTGCCCACGGTGCCGATGCCCAACAGGCCTACTTGTATCGGTTTCATCACTGCTTTCTTCTCTTGCAAAAACTCTTCGACAGCTCACGCTGCCTGGCGCGCCAGTTCCTCGGTGCCGGCCCGCTTGCGCCAGCCTTCCAGGAAGCGCGCAATGCGGTTGATGGCCTCACGCAGGTCGTCCTCATGCGGCAGGAAGACGATGCGGAAGTGCTGGTTGTCCGGGTAGTTGAAGCCCGAACCCTGCACCAGCATGACCTTGGTCTCCTCCAGCAGCTCCAGGAAGAACTGCTTGTCGTCCTTGATCGGGTAGATCGCCGGGTCCAGGCGCGGGAACATGTACAGCGCCGCCTTCGGTTTGACGCAGCTCACGCCCGGGATGGCGGTGATCAGCTCGTAGGCCAGATCGCGCTGGCGACGCAGGCGGCCGCCCTCGGCCACCAGGTCGTCGATGCTCTGGTAGCCGCCCAGCGCGGTCTGCACCGCATACTGCCCCGGCACATTGGGGCACAGGCGCATGTTCGTCAGCATGTTCAGGCCTTCGATGTAGTCCTTGGCCGCCTTCTTGTCGCCAGTCAGCACCATCCAGCCAGCGCGGTAGCCGCAGGAACGGTAGGCCTTGGACAGGGAGTTGAAGGTCAGCGTCAGCACATCGCCACTGAGGGTGGCCATCGGGGTGTGGTGGGCGCCCTCGTACAGTACCTTGTCGTACACCTCGTCGGCCAGGATTACCAGACCGTGTTCGCGCGCAATGGCGACGATGCCCTTGAGCAGGTCATCCGAGTACAGCGCGCCGGTCGGGTTGTTCGGGTTGATGACCACGATGCCCTTGGTCCGCGGCGTGATCTTGGCGCGGATGTCATCGAGGCTGGGCATCCAGCCATCGGCCTCGTCGCACAGGTAATGCACCGGCTTGCCACCCGA
>JAYRLJ010000421.1:0-2550 GCA_041905305.1 Hylemonella sp.
AGCGTGCGCGGGTCCGCCGCATCGGCGTAGAAGGCCGCGCCCGGCACGAAGGCCACGTTGCGTTCCACCGCCTTGGGCAGCAGCGCGACGCTGTCCAGGCCCTGCGGCAGGCGGGCCCAGAGGAACATGCCGCCGTCCGGGCGGTTCCACGTCACGCCGGCCGGCATGTGCTGCTGCAGCGCGGCCAGCATGGCATCGCGCTGCGCCTTGTACAGGGCGCGGATGCGCGGCACGTGACGGTCGAGGAAGCCGTCCTTCATCACCTCGGCCACCACGCGCTGGTTGAAGCCGGGGCTGTGCAGGTCGGCGGCCTGCTTGGCCTGCAGCAGCTTGGGGTACAGGGCCTTGGGCGCCACGATGTAGCCCAGGCGCAGGCTGGGCGCCAGCACCTTGGAGAAGGAGCCGAGGTAGAGGCAGCCCTCGGGGTTGCGCGCCGTCAGCGGTGCCGGCGGCGGCGCGTCGAACCAGAGTTCGCCGTAGGGGTTGTCCTCCAGCAGCGGCAGGCCGAGTTCGGCCGCGCAGGCCGACAGCGCGACGCGGCGCGCTTCGCTCAGGGTGCGGCCGGTCGGATTCTGGAAGTTGGGCAGCACGTAGAGGAAGCGCGCCGGACTGCCGGCGGCCTGCACGCGGCGCAGGTCGGCCACGTCCACGCCCTCGTCGTCGCTGGCCACGCTCTGGATCTGCGGCTCCATCGGCGTGAAGGCCTGCAGCGCGCCGAGGTAGGTGGGCGTTTCCACGAGGATGCGGCTGCCGTGGTCGATCAGCACCTTGGCGGCCAGGTCCAGCCCCTGCTGCGAGCCGGTGGTGATGAGCACCTGCGACGGCTCCACCGGCCACGGCAAGGCGGCGGCCACCATCTCGCGCAGCGGGCCGTAGCCTTCACTGGCGGCGTACTGCAGCGCGGCGGCGGCGTCATCACGCAAGACCTTGGCACAGGCGGCGGCGAACTCTTCCACCGGGAAGGTCTGCGGCGAGGGCAGGCCGCCGGCGAAGCTGATGATGCCGGGCCGCTCGGTCACCTTGAGCAGTTCGCGCAGCACCGAGGGGTTCATCTTTTCAGCGCGGGCAGACAGGACCCATGGGGCAGCGGGCCGGGCAGGCGTGGTCATGAAGCGGTTCCTTGATTGAAAGAGATGTTCAGGCGTTAGCGCGTACCGGCATTGTGCGGCCGGCGAGCACGACCGCCATCACGGCCAGGCCGAAGCCGAGCGTGACAGCGTCGAGCGACTCACCGAGCAGCGGCACGGCAAACAGCATGGAAAGAAAAGGTTGCAGCAGTTGCAGCTGGCTCACGCGCACCGTACCGCCGAGTGCCAGGCCGCGGTACCAGGCAAAGAAGCCCAGCCACATGGAAAACACCGCCACATAGGCAAAACCGCCCCAGGCGGCGGGGGTGATGGCCGGTGCCGGCCAGCTCCACAGTGTCAGCGGTAGCGTGACGGGCAGCGCCAGCAGCAGCGCCCAGCAGATCACCTGCTCGGCCGGCAGGTGCTGCGCGAGCCGTGCGCCATGGCCGTAGCCCACCGCGGCGCACAGCATGCCGGTGAGCAGCAGCAGGTCGGCCGGATGCAATGACAGGCCACTGCCGGCGCGCAGCAGGGCGAAGGTCACTACCAGGGCGGTGCCGGCCACAGCACAGAGCCAGAAGCCGGCCGAGGGGCGCTGGCGGTGCAGCCAAGCGCCCATGGCCGCGGTGGCCAGCGGCAGCACGCCGACGATGACGCTGGCATGCACCGCTTCCACATGGCGCATGGCAAGGGAGGTGCATAGCGGAAAGCCGAATACCACGCCCAGCGCGACCATCGCCAACGCCGGCCAGTGCTGGCGCGGCGGCAGCGGCGCACGCAGCGCCAGCAGCCACAGTGCCGACAGGGCGGCTGCCACTACCGCCCGCCCGAGCGCGATGAACAGGCCCGGCAGCTGCGGCGCTTCGGGCGTGCCGGTGGCCAGTCGTGTCATGGGCAGGGTGAGCGCGAAGATCGCCACGCCCAGCAGGCCGAGCCCCAGGCCGCGGCGTTGGTCGTGGGAAGACGGTACGGAAGCGGTCACAGTACCAGCATCCAGGCAGCGGTGAGCAGCAGCACGCTGGCCATGGCGCGGTTGAACCACAGCAGGCGCGTGCCCTGGGCCAGCCAGTGGCGCAGCAGCGCGCCGGCCAGCGCGTAGCTCAGGTTGCTCACAAAGGCGAAAGCTAGCATGACGGGCAGCACGATGGCGAAGCGCTCGGCGGCGGCCGCATGCCCGGCGATCCAGCCGCCGACGATGGCCAGCGCCAGCATCCAGGCCTTGATGTTGACGAACTGCAGTGCCGCGCCCTGCCAGAAGCCGACCTGCAGACGCTGCGGATCGGCGCTGGCCAGCTGCGCGGTGCGCGCCAGCCGCCAGGCCAGCCAGAGCAGGTAGGCCACGCCCAGCAGCTTGACGCCCCAGCGCAGCGCCGGCCAGGCCAGCACCAGGCTGCCCAGGCCCACGCTGCACAGCGTGAGCAGTACGCCCCAACCGGCGGGCACGGCGCAGACGAAGCGCAGCGCGCGCCGCAGGCCGAAGTTG
>JAYRLJ010000048.1:0-14273 GCA_041905305.1 Hylemonella sp.
CGGCGCATGGTTACCGCATGGCCGAGTGCGACGTGAAACTCTCACGCGACGGCCTGCCGTTCCTGCTGCATGACGCCACGCTGGAGCGCACCACCACAGGTCAAGGCATCGCCGGCAACCTGCCCTGGCAAGCCCTGGCGCAGCTCGATGCCGGCCGCTGGCATTCACCCGCCTTTGCCGGCGAGCCGCTACCCACGCTGCAGGACATCGCCGGCTACTGCCTGCGCCAGGGGCACCTCGTCAACCTCGAGCTCAAGCCGACACCCGGTACCGAGCGACAGACCGGCGAGGTGGTCGCTGCCACCGCCGCACGCCTGTGGCAAGGTCAGCCCGTGCCGCCGCTGTTGAGCTCCTTTCAGCCCGATGCCCTGCAAGGTGCTCGCGACGCGGCGCCCGAGTTGCCGCGCGGGCTGCTGCTCGACCATCTGTGGCCGGGCTGGCTGGAGGTGACGCGTACATTGAACTGCATGGCCGTGGTGGCGCATCACTCCCTGTGGGATAGCGCCCTGCACGACCAGGCCCGCCAGGCCGGTCTGCGTACGTTGAGCTACACCGTTAACGACGCAGCGGTGGCACAGCGGCTGCTGGCGCTGGGCGTCGACAGCCTGATTACCGACCGGATCGACCTATTTGCGCCAGGCGCGTGACAGCAGCCATTGGCTGCTGGCCACTGCCAGCACCAGCAAGGCATAGGCGGCCATCTTGCCGTCACGCCCCAGCCACCACAGGCAGCCCAGCAGCACGATCACGCCAACTGCAAAATTGATAGCTATCTGCACCCACCAGGCAGGGGCCAGATTCGATTTCTTCCACAGAAAACGGGGCAGCCAGGGCAGCAGCGACGCCAGCGCCAGCGCCGGCGCGACGAAGTTCAGCAGATGCAGCAGGATGTCGTCAAAGCGCATGCTGAATCAGCCTTGAAAGGGTCTCCGGGCTTGTTGCATGGCGAAATTTTATAATCCGCACATGGCAGTCTGGGCTTTGGGCATCAATCACACGACCGCACCGCTGGACTTGCGGGGCCGGTTTGCGTTCGCCCTCGACCAGATCGGCCCGACACTGCACGGCCTGCGCACCACCCTCTCGCGCCCGCCCGAGGCGGCCCTGATCTCCACCTGCAACCGCACCGAGATCTACTGCGCCGGCGAGCAGCTGGAGGTCGTGCCCACACTGGAATGGCTGGCCCAGAGCGGCGGCGTCTCGCCGGCCCTGCTGCGCTCGCACACCTACCTGCTGGAAGATGGCCAGGCCGCGCGCCACGCCTTCCGCGTGGCCAGCGGGCTGGACTCCATGGTGCTGGGCGAGCCGCAGATCCTGGGCCAGATGAAGGACGCCGTGCGCGCCGCCGAAGAAGCCGGCGCCCTGGGCACCACACTCAACCAGCTGTTCCAGCGCTCCTTTGCCGTGGCCAAGGAAGTGCGCACCTCCACCGAAATTGGCGCCCACTCCATCAGCATGGCCGCCGCCAGCGTGCGCCTGGCCGGCCAGTTGTTCGAGGACCTGAGCGACATCCGGGTGCTGTTCGTCGGCGCCGGCGAGATGATCGAGTTGGCCGCCACCCACTTTGCGGCCAAGCAGCCGAAGGCGATGGTGATCGCCAACCGCTCCATGGACCGTGGCGAGAAGCTGGCCAGCCGCTTCGGCGCCGAGGTCATGCGCCTGGCCGACCTGCCCAGCCGCCTGCACGAGTTCGACGCCGTCATCAGCTGCACCGCCAGCACGCTGCCGCTGATCGGCCTCGGCGCGGTCGAGCGTGCCTTGAAGCTGCGCCGCCACCGCCCGATGTTCATGGTCGACCTGGCCGTGCCGCGCGACATCGAACCCGAGGTCAAGGCCTTGGCGGACGTTTATCTCTACACCGTAGACGACTTGGCCGCCGTGGTGCAGACCGCACAGGCCAACCGGCAGGCCGCCGTGGCCGAGGCTGAAGTCATCATCGACGCCGGCGTACAGAGCTTCCTGCACTGGCTGGACCAGCGCAGCAGCGTGCCGTTGATTCAGCAGCTCAACGCGCAGGCCGACGAGTGGCGCGCGGCTGAGATCGCCCGCGCGCGCAAGGCGCTGGCCCGCGGCGAGGACGTGGACGCGGTGCTCGAAGCCCTGTCCAAGGGCCTGACGCAAAAACTGCTGCACGGCGCCCTGGCCGAGTTGCATGCCGGCGACGCGGCGGCGCGTGAGCGTGCCAGCACCGCCATCCAGCACTTCTTCCTGCGCAAAGAGCGTTAGCGGCGCCTGCGCCACTGCCCGTGTGACGCGCCCGCAGCGGGTGCTCCATATCCGATGGCCCGCCCGTTCGGGTTGAGCCCGTCGAAACCCCAACCGATCCGCCCCCCGTGAAACCCTTTCTCCGTCACCAACTCGAACGCTACGCCCAACGCCTGGAAGAGCTGAACTTCCTGCTCTCGCGTGAGGACATCATGGCCGACATGAGCCAATTCCTCGTGCTCTCGCGCGAACACAACGAAGTGACGCAGATCGCCGGCCGCTATGCGCGCTACCAGCAGCGCGAGGCGGACCTCGCCAGCGCGCAGGAGATGCTGGCCGACCCGGACATGGCGGCCATGGCGCAGGAAGAAATCGAGACCGCCACCGCCGAACTGGCCCAGCTGGAAGACGAACTGCAACGCCTGCTGCTGCCCAAGGATCCGGACGATGCGCGCAACGCCTACCTGGAAATCCGCGCCGGCACCGGCGGCGACGAGTCGGCGCTGTTCGCCGGCGACCTGCTGCGCATGTACACACGCTATGCCGCGACCCGCGGCTGGAAGACCGAGCTGATGAGCGAGTCACCCAGCGAACTGGGCGGCTACAAGGAGGTGGTGCTGCGCATCGAAGGTGAGCACGTCTACGGCGACCTGCGTTTCGAGTCCGGTGGCCACCGCGTGCAACGCGTGCCGGCCACCGAAACGCAAGGCCGCATCCACACCAGCGCCTGCACCGTGGCCGTACTGCCCGAGCCGGACGAGGCGCAGGCGGTGCAGATCAACCCGGCCGACCTGCGCATCGACACCTTCCGCGCCAGCGGCGCTGGCGGCCAGCACATCAACAAGACCGACTCGGCGGTGCGCATCACGCACATTCCCACCGGTATCGTGGCCGAGTGCCAGGACGACCGCAGCCAGCACCGCAACACGGCCACGGCGCTGCCGGTGCTGCCCGCCCGCATCCAGGAGAAGGAACGCAGCGAGCGTGCCGCCAAGGACGCGGCCATGCGCAAGGGTCTGATCGGCAGCGGCGACCGCAGCGACCGCATCCGCACCTACAACTTCCCGCAGGGACGCCTGACCGACCACCGCATCAACCTCACGCTCTACAAACTGGATCGGGTGATGGAGGGCGAACTGGACGAGGTGGTGGCGGCCCTGCGTCATGCGCGTGAGGCCGAGCAATTGGCCGAACTGGAAGTGGGCGCGGCCTGAGACCTGCGCCGGCTTGATGAGCCATATTGGCACTCAGCCATTACCCCTCAAGTACCAACAGCTCCTTTTTTGATAACAAAATCATGACCGTCACGCAGTTGCTGCTGCTGCTGGCGCTCGGACGTCCGTCGCACGAGCGCGCCTGGCTGCTGGCCCATGACAACGACGCACTGGCGCCGCCAGACGAAGCACGCTTCCTGGCGCTGGCGCAGCGCCGCGCCGCCGGTGAACCGCTGGCCTACCTGAGTGGCGTCAAGGAGTTCTACGGCCTGGCGCTGCGGGTGGATGCGCGGGTGCTTGATCCGCGGCCCGATACCGAGACGCTGGTGGACTGGGCGCTGGACTGCCTGCGCGGTGTGGCCGCGCCACAGGTGATCGACCTGGGCACCGGCAGTGGCGCGATTGCGCTGGCGCTCCAGCACGCGCGGCCGGATGCGCAGGTAACGGCGGTTGACGCCAGCGCGGACGCGCTCGCCGTGGCGCGCGCCAATGCGCAGACACTGAAGTTGCCGATCCATCTGCGTCAGGGAAACTGGCTGGACGGCCTCTTGGCGCGCTATGACCTCATCGTCTCCAACCCCCCCTACATTGCCGAAGGGGACCCGCACCTGCCAGCGTTGCAGCACGAGCCGCGCCAGGCGCTCACCGCCGGCATCGATGGGCTGGACGACATACGCGTCATCGTCGCGCAGGCGCCGGCCCGTCTGCAACCCGGCGGCTGGCTGCTGCTGGAACACGGTTGGGACCAGGCGTCTGCGGTGCGCGCCCTGCTACAGGGCGCCGGGCTGACCGAGGTGCAGTCACGCCGCGACCTGGCCGGCATCGAACGCTGCAGCGGCGGCCGGCTGCCGCCGGCCTGAGACGGCGCGCTTACTTCAGCTGCACGTAGCGGCCGTCGCGGATCTCGGTGAAGAACACCTTGCGCTGGGTGTCACCGTTGACGTCGAACACGATCTGCTGCTGCAGGCCGTGGTACGGGCCGTTCTTCAGCGCCGAACTCTTGAGGCTCTCGCCCTTGCCGCGCTTCTTCAGTGCCGTCAGCACCACGGTAGCGGCGTCGTAGGCCGACACCGAGCTGTAGCCCGGGTTGCGCTGGAAGCGCTTGTAGTAGGCCTCGGTGAATTCCTTGAACTTCGGTGAGGCGTCGTCGCGGTCGTAGTTCTGCACGATCAGCAGGCCCTGCACCACGTCGCCGCCCAGTTCGATCAGCTGCTCGGTGGCAGCCCATTCGGAGGCGCCAATGGGCAATTTGGGTGCCTGCTTGCGCGCCTGCTGCGCCAGCCGCGCCACATCCAGCGCACCGGAGATGAAGAACAGGCTGTCGGGTCGGCTCACCAGCATCTTGCGCACGATGCCTTCCCAGTCGGCATCCGGGCTGGATTCGTAGGGCACGCTGGACACCACGCTGCCGCCGGCGGCGGACACCGCCTCGCGGAACTCGTTCAGCCAGGATTCGGTGAAGTTGCGGTTGCGCATGTCGTAAGCCACCGCGATCTGGCGCTGGCCGCGGCTGACCATCACTCGTGCGTAGTCACGCGCGTTGTCGCGGGTGGTGCGGTTGATGCGAAACAGGTTGTCGTCCTTGCCATAGAAAGCCATCGACGTGATGGTCGGGCTGACCTGGAAGATGCCGGCCGTGCCGGTGATGGGCACGATGACTTCGGCCATGCCGCTGGTGAAGGGACCGATCACTGCCTCGACCTTGGCATCCACCAGTTCCCGCGCGGATTTGGCGGCGGTTTCCTTGTTCTGCGCATCGTCCTTGGCGATCAGTTCCACCATGCGGCCGTCCAGCCCGCCGGCACGGTTGAACTGCTCTACCGCCAGAATGACGCCATTGAGGCCGGATTGGCCGTTGTCCGAGTTGCGGTCACTCAGGCCGCCAATGAAGCCGATGTAGACCGGCTGCTGCGGTCCGCAGGCGCTGAGCAGGCCGGCAGCCACCAGCGCCAGCGTGAACGTGATGAATGAGCGTTTGAACATGCTTGTTTCCCGACTGCACAGATCAGATCGTCTGCAGTGTTGCGTATTTTATCATATTTGATACAATTTTCAATGCACACCATGCCAGCGCCTGTCCCATCCCCCCTCGCCGCGGATGCGTCTACCCACGCCCGTGCGCTGCCCTGGCGGCATCGCTGGCGCGCGGCCTGGCGCGGCTCCTTGCGGTTCCGCCTGCTGGCGCTGGGACTGATGCCGCTGCTGGTGGCCTTTCCCGTCGTGATCGCCATCCTGATGCTGGTGGGCGGCGAGCGCGGCCAGGATCTGCTGACCTCGAACTTGCGCGGCCGCCTGGCCGGCAGCCACAACTACCTCGACCAGATCAAGTCGCAAGCACGCCTGCGGGTCAGCCAGCTGGTGCGCTCGGAGCGACTGATCGAACAGTTGCAGCAACCCGGTCGGGAGCAGGACCTCAACCGCACCTTGGCCAACGCGGCCGAGAGCAGCGGTCTGGACTACCTGCTGGTGGCCACAGCCGACGGCCGGGTGCTGGGCGCAAGCACCGGTACCCCCTCTGACCGCCGGCTGCCCGACTCCTACGTCATCCGGCAGGCCCGCATCGGTGTGGCCAGCGCAGCATACGAGCGCTTCGACGCTGAAGCGCTGCGCGCGCTCTCGCCGCGCTTTCCCGAACAGGCGCAACTCCCTCACACCGACGCCGACCGCAATCAGGCCGGCGCGGCGGTGGTGACGCAGGGGCTGCTGATCAACGCGGCAGCGCATTTCCCGCTGGCCGTCAATACGCCGGATGTCATCCTGCTGGGAGGCATCCTGCTCAACCAGAATGCGCCGCTGATCGAGCACATGCGCGAGATCATCTACCCGATCGGTTCGCTGCCGGATGACGCTGAAGGCATGACCGCCATCTTTCTCGATGGCGTACGCATCGCGGTCAGCCGCCAGCACCACCAAGGTCAGCCCCGCGTCGGCGGCCATCTCGAGGACGGGATCGTGCGCACCGTCATCGACCAGGACCAGACCTGGCTGGGCAAGACCGAGTTCAACGGCCAGACCTACCTGAGCGGCTTTGACGCGCTGGTGGATGGCAACGGGCAGCGCATCGGCATGATCGGCGTGGGCTTTCCCTACGGCCCCTTCCAGCGCGTCATGTGGCTGCTGCTGGGCATGATCGCCGGGCTGCTGGCGCTCACCATGCTCGGCCTGTCCTACCTGTTCATCCGCGCCGGGCGCGACCTGACGCAGCGGCTGCAGACCATCGGCCAGACGATGACGGCCGTCAGCCAGGGCCAGCGCCAGGCCCGCGTCGGCACGCCGGATCGGCCGGACGAGATCGGCGTGCTGGCGCACCACTTCGACGCCCTGCTCGACACCATCGCCGGCCAGGACGCGCAACAACAGGCGGCCCAGCAGGCCATTGCCGACGAGGCGTCACGCCGGCGCGCGCTGTTCGAGCACGAGCGCGACGGCGTGGCCATTCTCAACCTCGACGGCAGCGTGTTCGAAGCCAACCCCAAATGCGCCGAGATGCTGGGCTACCGCCATGACGAACTGATGCAGCTGCGGCTGGCAGACTGGGACGCGCGCTTTCGCCCGCAGGAACTGGACGCCTTGCTCGGCAACGTTGGCCCCGCAGGGCGCTTCTTCGAGACCGTGCACCGGCGCAAGGACGGCAGCAGCTACGCCGCCGAGGTGTCGCTCAGCCGCGCCACCTGGGGCGACCGCACCTTCGTGATCGCATTGCAGCGCGACATCTCCGAGCGCAAGGCCGTGCAAGCCGAGCTGGCACGCTACCAGCTGCAACTGGAAGACCTGGTGGAGCAGCGCACCCGGGAGGTGAACGAGCGCTCGGCCCAGCTCGACGCCATCTTCGCCCTGAGCCCGGACGGCTTCGTCTCCTTCGACCGCCAGGCCCGGGTGAGTTTCGTCAGCGACGCCTTCCTGCGCATGACCGGGCTGGACAGCGCCAGCCTCATCGGCCTGCACGAGACCGAATTTTCCGAAACACTGGCGCGCCACAGCCTGGCTCATGCCAGCTTTCCGGGGGTGGCCGCCTTGCGCGCGGCACGTCGCAAGCTGGACGAGGACGGCAGCGAGGCCGCAGACCAGCGCCAGCAGTTTGAACTCGCCGCACCGGCCAGCCGCGTGCTGGAAGTGGGGCTGCGCCTGTCCGACGCAGCCCAGGTGTCGCAGATCCTGTACTTCCGTGACGTGACGCACGAGACCGAGGTCGACCGCATGAAAAGCGAGTTCCTGTCCACCGCCGCGCACGAACTGCGCACACCGATGGCCAGCATCTTCGGCTACTCGGAGTTGCTGCGGGTGAGGGACTTCGATGCGCCGAAACGCCAGGAGATCCTGGCCACCATCTCACGTCAGTCGGCGCTGATGTCGTCCATCATCAACGAGCTGCTCGATCTGGCACGCATCGAGGCGCGGCGCGGCAAGGACTTCGTGCTGGAACGGGTGCCGCTGCAGGAGATCGTGGCCGATGCCGTGGCCGGCTACAAGCCGCCCGAGGGACGCCTGCCACCCGAGCAGGAGGCGGCGCCCATGCCGATGCCGGTGAACGTCGACCGCAGCAAGATGCAGCAGGCGCTGCTCAACATCCTCTCCAACGCCTACAAATACTCCCCGGCCGGCGGCTCGGTACAGATCGGCTTTCGGGTGGCGCAGACCGAGGGTGTGCCGCGCGTCGGCGTGCAGGTGCGGGACCAGGGCATCGGGATGAACGCCGAGCAGCTCAGCCGCGTCTGCGAGCGCTTCTACCGGGCCGACGCCTCGGGCAAGATCCCCGGCACCGGGCTGGGAATGAGCCTTGTGAAGGAGATCGTCGAACTGCATGGCGGCGAGGTCGAGCTGAGCAGCGCGCCCGGCGCTGGCACCGCGGTCACCCTGTGGCTGCCCCAGGCCTGAGGCGAGCGTCACCGATTTGACGTAACTCAAGGTGCGCCTGTGCGGCCGGCGCTAAGGTGCAGCCTCGACCATCTCCCGCAGGGCCATCGTGACGACTGACGTCTCCATCGAGTGCATTCTCCAGCCGGACATCCTGACCTGCTCTGCCGACACGCCGCTGGCCACCGCCGCGCGGCGCATGGTGGAGGCGCGCTGCAGCTCCATCCTGGTGCTGGATGACCAGGGCGCCGTGCTCGGCATCTGGACCGAACACGATGCGCTGACGCTGGACATGGCCGATGCACGCATCTTCCAGGCGCCGATCGCCCGCCACATGAGCTCGCCGGTCAAGACCCTGCCATCGAGCACCAGCCTGGGGGAGGCGGCCCAACGTTTCCGCGAGGAGCGGGTACGCCACTTCCTGGTGGTGGACGGCACCGGTGCCCGCAAGGGCATCGTGACCCAGACCGACATCGTTGTAAACCAGGGCATCGAGTACTACCTGTCCCTGCGTGAGCTCAGCTCGGTGCTGAACCGGCGCCATGCGATGATCGCCAGTACCGTGCCGGTGCGCGAGGCCGTTGCCCGTATGCACGCGGATGGTTCTGACGCCATCCTGGTGGCCTACGAGGACGGCAGCCACGGCATCCTGACCGAGCGCGACGTGATGCGCCTGATCAGCGCGACCATCGCCAGTGCCACCGTCGGCGAGGTGGCCAGCCGGCCGCTCATCTGCGTCGGCTCGGATGTGAGTCTGTACCACGCGCGCCACCTGTTCACCGACCGGCACATCCGGCATCTTGGTGTCACCGATGCCCAGGGCCAGCTGCTGGGCCTGGTGGCCTTTGCCGACATCCTGTCCAGCATCGAACACGAGTACGCGCACCGGCTGCGCGAGACGCTGAAGGAACGCGAACACAGCCTGGCCATCTCCCTGCAGCACCAGCGGCTGGCGGCCAAGGTGTTCGAGAGCACGCTGGAAGGCATCCTGGTCACCAATGCGCAGCGCATGATCGAATCGGTCAACCCCGCGTTCACGCGCATCACCGGCTATACGGCGGCGGAGGTGATCGGCAAGACGCCGGCCCTGCTGTCGTCCGGCCGGCACGATGCCGCCTTCTACCGCAGGATGCACAACGACCTGCAGGCCCACGGCCACTGGCAGGGTGAAATCTGGAACCGGCGCCGCAACGGCGAGGTCTACCCGGAATGGCTGACCATCAACACGGTGCGCAATGAGCAGGGCGAGATCGTCAACTATGTCGGCGTGTTCTCCGACATCACCCGGCGCAAGGCGGAGCAGGAGCAGATGCAGTTCCTTGCCTACCACGACGGTCTGACCGGCCTGCCCAACCGCGGCCTGTTCCTCGACCGGCTGCACCACGCGGTGGCGCACGCCCACCGTTCCCGCACCCTGGTGGCGGTGCTGTTCATCGACCTGGACAACTTCAAGCTCGTCAACGACACGCTGGGCCACCACGTCGGCGACCGGCTGCTGCAGACCGTGGCTGAGCGCCTGACGGCCGCCGTGCGCGAGGCCGACACCGTCGCCCGGCTCGGCGGCGATGAATTCACGGTCATCCTCGAATCGCTGGGCGACGCCGTTGACGCGCCCCTGATCGTGCAGAATCTCGTCGAGGCCGTCTCGCGGCCGATGCAGATCGACGGCCAGGCGGTCACCACCACCGCCAGCGTCGGCGTCAGCCTGTACCCGGTGGACAGCGCAAGCGCTGACGACCTGCTGCGCCACGCCGATACGGCGATGTACCGCGCCAAGAACGGCGGGCGCAACAGCTTCTGCTTCTTCGATCCCGAGTCCCCGGTGTCGGCGCCCGCGGGAACAACGGCCTGAGCCCCTTGCCCGGCGCTTTCGCCGCGCCGCCCGCAGGGGTACAGCGAAAATGAAATAATTGCAGCATCCCGGTTTTCAGGACACTTACACCATGAGCGACACCCAACAACGCATCGACGAGCTCGTCAAATCCAGCGACATCCTGCTGTTCATGAAGGGCAGCGCCAGCTTCCCGATGTGCGGCTTTTCCGGCCGTGCCGTGCAGATCCTCAAGGCCTGCGGCGTCGACCCCAAGGCGCTCAAGACGGTCAACGTGCTGGACGACGACGCCATCCGCCAGGGCATCAAGGAATACAGCAACTGGCCGACCATCCCGCAGCTCTACGTCAAGGGCGAATTCATCGGCGGCTCCGACATCATGATGGAGATGTATGAGAGTGGTGAACTGCAGAAGGTGATCAGCGGCCAAGCCTGATCCCGCTCCCACCGACAAACCACCGCGGCCGAGCGCCCCGGTGGTTTTTTCATGCCGGCACCGATTGTGTGAAAAAGCAGACAGTCGTGCCGCTTATCCGGGCGCCTGCGACTTGAGCCCTGCCGAGGCTTGTGCTTGAATGAAATTGTGTGCAGCACACCCACGGTGAGCACACGTTATCGCAGGAGTGAATGATGGCGTCGCATCCCATAGTCCCCCACGACCACGGATTTCGCCTGCCGATTGCGCAGGTACGTTGCGTGTTCCAGCCCGATGAGGTGGAGCGCAAACTGGCCAAGCTGTCCGAGCGTGAGCACGACAGCCTGCGCAGCACCTACCAGCGCATGCTGGAGCGCGGCCCGGAACGCTTCCAGGTCAAGCCTTCGGGCGTACCCGATATGGCGGCGCTCTACGACGACCTGCCGAACTTCACCGAGGTGCTGGACGACGTCAAGCGCCATGTGGCGCTGAGCCAGGACAGCCGCGACGGCCTGGAAGTCACCCCCATGCTGCTGCTGGGGCCGCCGGGCATCGGCAAGACCCATTTCGCCCGCCAGCTGGCCGAGTTGCTGGGCACCGGCATGAACCTGGTGCCGATGAGTTCGATGACCGCCGGCTGGCTGCTCTCCGGCTCTTCATCACAATGGAAAGGCGCCCGTCCGGGCAAGGTGTTCGAGGCGCTGGTGGACGGCCAGTACGCCAACCCGGTGATCGTGGTGGACGAGATCGACAAGGCCGCCAGCGACTCACAGTACGACCCGCTGGGCGCGCTCTACAGCCTGCTGGAGCACGACACCGCGCACACCTTCGTCGACGAGTTCGCCGAAGTGGCCATCGACGCCAGCCAGGTGATCTGGATCACCACTGCCAACGATGCGCGCGGCATCCCCGACCCCATCCTCAACCGCATGAACGTGTTCGAGGTCCAGCCGCCGACGCGCGAGCAGGCGCGCACGATTGCACGCAAGCTCTACCAGACCATCCGGCGCGAGCACGACTGGGGGCAACGCTTCATAGACGAGCCGGACGAGACGCTGCTCGACCAGTTGGCCGAGGTAGCGCCGCGCGAAATGCGGCGCGCGCTCATGACCGGCTTCGGCAATGCCCGCCTGGCCGGACGCGACGAGATCCAGAGCGCCGACCTGCCACGCAGCGGCGGGGCCAAGCCGCGCGTGGGCTTTATCCAGTGAACTCCCAGCGCTTGCGCGCCGCCAGCACCGCGTCCGGATAGGCCGCCTTGCCGCGTGAACCGTTGTAGCGGCCCAAGGCCATGAACAGATCATCGCGTTCGCGGTCCAGGTAGTGGCGCAGGATGACACAGCCAAAACGCAGGTTGGCGTGCATGTGGAACAGGGTATTGGGGTCCCCGTTGCCGATGACGCGCGTCCAGAACGGCATGACCTGCATGTAACCACGCGCCCCGGCACGCGAGACGGCAAACTTCCGGAAGTTGCTCTCGACCTGGATCAGGCCCAGCACGAGCTCGACATCCAGCCTGGCACGCTTGCTGTTGTACCAGACCGTCTGCAGAAACTCGTCGCGGTCCTGCAGGGTTTTCAGGTCCGAGCGGCGGGCCACCAGGCGCCGGTTCATCTCCACTTTCCAGCGCAGGTAATGCAGGCGGGCCTCGGTCGATGCGAACACCGGCTCAGGCGGCTCGCTGCTGTGCACGGCAGCTCGCAAAGCGTTGCGCACCGCATCGGCCAGCGGCTCCTCGATCTGGGCGCCAGCCTGTGCGCGCTCCTGAATCAATAGCAGCCCCGGGCCGACCAGCAAAGGTAGAAGGCCAAAAAACCTTCTCGTCACCCCCTGCAGGCAGGCCGGTTCGGCCATGCTCAGACGCCCAGCTTGGACGTCACGAAGGCCAGCACGTCGGCCACGGCCACCTGCGTGGCGGCCGCGTCCCGGCGGTGTTGGTACTCGACGCGGCCTTCCTTGAGCGTGCGGTCACCGATAGTGACACGGTGCGGCACCCCGATCAGCTCCCAGTCGGCGAACATGGCGCCGGGGCGCTCGCCGCGGTCGTCCAGGATCACATCCACGCCCGCGGCCAGGAGTTCGTCATAGAGCTTCTCGGAAGCGGCTTTCACCTCGGGGCTGCGGTCGGGGTTGACGGGGCAGATCACCACGGTGAAGGGCGCGATGGCGTCGGGCCAGATGATGCCCTTGTCGTCGTGGTTCTGCTCGATGGCGGCCGCCGGCAGACGGGTGATGCCGATGCCGTAGCAACCCATCTCCATCAGCTGCGGCTTGCCGTTCTCGTCCAGGAAAGTGGCGTTCATCGCGCGGCTGTACTTGGTGCCGAGGTAGAACACGTGGCCAACCTCAATGCCTCGCTCGATCGCCAGTGCGCCTTTGCCGTCGGGCGACAGGTCACCCGCCACCACGTTGCGGATGTCGGCTACCAGGTCGGGCTCGGGCATGTCGCGGCCCCAGTTCACGCCGGTGATGTGGGCATCGACTTCGTTAGCACCGCAGATCCAGTCGGCCATCACCGCCACCTCGCGGTCGGCGATCACGTTGAGTGGCTGCTTCACGCCCACCGGGCCGAGGTAGCCCGGTTTGCAGCCGAAGTGCGCCAGAATTTCGGCCTCGGTGGCGAAACGGAAACCGCCTTCCATGCCCGGCAGCTTGCCGACCTTGACTTCGTTCATGTCGTGGTCGCCGCGCAGCAGCAGCAGCCAGACCGTGGTCTTGCCGATCTGTTCCTTGTCGGTGATCTCGTCGGTCGCCAGCACGATGGACTTGACGGTGCGGCTCAGCGGCAGGCCGAGCAATTCAGCCACTTCGGCGCAGGTGCTCTTGCCCGGCGTCGCCACCTTCTGCATCGCCTGGCTGGCCGCCGGCCGCGGTTGCTGCGGGGCCAGTGCCTCGGCCTTCTCGATGTTGGCCGCATAGTCGCTGCCGGGGCAGTAGACGATGGCGTCCTCGCCGGTGGCGGCAATCACCTGGAATTCTTCGCTCAGGTCGCCGCCGATGGCACCGCTGTCAGCCGCCACGGCGCGGTAGGTCAAGCCGAAACGATCGAAGATTTTGCGGTAGGCCTGCGCCATCACCCGGTAGCTGGCCTTGGCCGAGACCTGGTCACGGTCGAAGCTGTAGGCGTCCTTCATGATGAACTCACGGCCGCGCATCAGGCCGAAGCGCGGCCGGCGCTCGTCGCGAAACTTGGTCTGGATCTGGTAGAAGTTTTTCGGCAGCTGCTTGTAGCTGCGAATCTCCTGCCGTGCGATGTCAGTCACCACTTCCTCGCTGGTCGGCTGCACCACGAAGTCACGGTCATGCCGGTCTTTGATACGCAGCAGCTCGGGCCCCATCTTCTCGAAGCGGCCGGTCTCCTGCCACAGCTCGGCCGGTTGCACCACCGGCATGGTCAGCTCCACGGCACCGGCGCGGTTCATCTCCTCGCGCACGATGGCCTCCACCTTGCGAATCACGCGCAGGCCCATGGGCATGTAGTTATAGATGCCGGCGCCCAGCTTCTTGATCATGCCGGCACGCATCATGAGCTTGTGGCTCACCACCTCGGCATCGGCCGGCGCTTCCTTCAGGGTGGAGACGAGAAATTGGGAGGCTTTCATGAGCTAACTTTTCGAGGAGAAACGGACCGCGGACCTTGATGCGCGACGTGGGCCGTGCATAATGGACTCAGTTCAAAAATTTGGGGTTTGATTATGCTTGACCGGGACGGTTTTCGGCCCAACGTCGGCATCATCCTGCTCAACCAGAGAAA
>JAYRLJ010000422.1:0-2539 GCA_041905305.1 Hylemonella sp.
GCTTGTCGTGTTCGGCCTTGCCCTTGGCCAGGCCAATGTCGCACTTCACCTTGCCGTTCTTCCAGTGCAGGTTCAGCGGCACCAGGGTATAGCCTTTCTGCTCCACCTTGCCGATCAGGCGCCGGATCTCGTCCTTCTTCAGCAACAGTTTCTTGGTGCGTACCGCATCGGGTCGCACATGGCTGGAGGCAGTCTTGAGCGGGTTGATCTGGCAGCCGATGATGAACATCTCGCCGTCGCGGATCACCACGTAGCCGTCGGTCAGCTGCACCTTGCCTTCGCGCACGGCCTTGACCTCCCAACCCTCCAGCACCATGCCCGCTTCGAAGCGCTCTTCGATGAAGTAGTTGAAGACGGCTTTCTTATTGTCGGCAATGCGGGCGGGCGTATCGGGTTTCTTGGACATGGGGGTCAGGTGGGGGCGCACCGCAAACTTACAATCGGCGCAGGTTGGGCGAGTGCCAACCCTGCATTCTATGAAAACTGTCCACAAGTCCGTCCTCATCTGGTACAGCCCGCAGGAAATGTATGACCTGGTGACCGCCGTGGGTGATTACCCGGACTTCTTGCCGTGGTGCGACCACGCCCGGGTGCTGGCAGAACATGCCGGTGGCGTGACCGCCGAGGTCGGCATCACCTTCAGCGGCATCCGGCAGATCTTCACGACGCGCAACGAGCATGTGCCGGGTCGCCAGATTGCGATGCACTTGGTGAACGGACCATTTTCGAAGCTGGAGGGGCACTGGACCTTTGCACCCGTGGGCGAGGGAA
This sequence comes from Hylemonella sp., assembly GCA_041905305.1. GTDB lineage: Bacteria > Pseudomonadota > Gammaproteobacteria > Burkholderiales > Burkholderiaceae_C > Hylemonella. Next base: position 772 of record JAYRLJ010000422.1, read on the forward strand.
CGCAGCGCGCCTGCAAGGTCGAGTTGAATCTGCAGTACGGTTTTTCCAATGCCATGCTGGGCCGCCTCGTCGGGCCGGTGTTCGACAAGATCGCAGCCAGCCTGGTGGATGCCTTCGTCAAACGGGCCGAACAGGTGTATGGAGCCTGATATGGACATTGAGGTTACCGTCGCCTACGCGCCTGCCGCACGTCAGGTCGAGCATGTAGCGTTGACGCTGCCAGCGAGCGCAACCGTGGTGCAGGCGCTGCAGCGCAGCGGGTTGCTGGAGCGTTTCCCTGAACTGGCGTTGCGCACGGTGCAGGTCGGCGTCTGGGGACGCAAGGCGGAACTGGAACAGGTGCTGCGCAACCAGGACCGGGTCGAGCTTTACCGGCCCCTGCGTGTCGACCCCAAGGTGGCGCGACGCGAACGTTTTGCCCGCCAGGGCGCGCGCACGACCGGCCTGTTTGCCAAGCGCCGCGCCGGGGCCAAGCCGGGCTATTGACCGGCTTACCGGCAGTTCTCGTCGATCACGCTTTGCAGGCGCAGGGTCTCGGCGGCAACGCCGGCTTCGTCGAGGAACTCACGCTCGCCCTTGTCGTTCAGGCGAGTGGCCCGCTGACCAGCGTCGAGCGCGGCCTTGGCCTGGCGGGCGCGGCTGCAGTTGTCGGCGCGGGTGCGGGCTAACCGCTCCTCTTCCTGCTGCCGTTTGCTCGCTTCGGCGGCGTCGGCCTGCTTTTTCTTCTCGGCCAGAGTCTTGTCCACCCCGCTGACCGGTGAACCGGACTGCGGTGCAGCCGTTGCAGCCGACGCAGGTGCTGCCGGGGAAGCTTCATTGACAGGCGGTCTGGAACCGGGTCGGCGCAGGATGTTCTTCTCCGGCACCTCTGGCGGCGGCGCACGGTCACTGAACACCTTGCGCCCATCCTTGTCAAGCCACTGCCATTGGGCAGAGGCGGTGGACGTCAGCAGCGCGGCACAGACCAGGGCCAGGATCGGAAGCAACTTCATGTCGGCAGTGTAGCCGCCGCCCACCCCGGGCCTGGGGGGCGATCACACCTTCAAGCGGCCAAGCGGGGCCACTTGTCGGATTTCCGGCCGGCAAAACGGGCGGCGAGGCGGGTACAATCCGTTTTTTGGAGCTTACACATGCGCCTTCTCGGTAAAGCGCTCACCTTCGACGACGTGTTGCTGGTGCCAGCGTTCTCCCAGGTCCTGCCCAAGGACACCTCTCTCGCCACCCGTTTCTCCCGCAACATTGCCCTGAACCTGCCCTTGGTCTCCGCTGCCATGGACACGGTGACGGAAGCCCGCCTGGCGATCGCCATCGCCCAGGAGGGCGGCATCGGCATCGTTCACAAGAATCTCACCGCCGCGGAGCAGGCGGCCCAGGTGGCCAAGGTCAAGCGTTACGAGTCCGGTGTCCTGCGCGACCCGGTGGTCATCACGCCCGATACCACGGTACGCCAGGTCATGCAGCTGTCGGAAGAGCTGGGTGTGTCCGGCTTCCCGGTGGTTGAGGCGGGTCGTGTGGCCGGCATCGTGACCGGTCGTGACCTGCGTTTCGAGACCCGTTATGACTTGCCGGTGCGCGAGATCATGACGCCGCGCGAGCGCCTGATCACGGTGCCTGAAGGCACCACGCCAGCCGAAGCCAAGGCACTCCTCAACAAGCACAAGCTCGAGCGACTGTTGGTGGTCAACAATGCCTTCGAGCTCAAGGGCCTGATTACCGTCAAGGACATCACCAAGCAGCTCAATTTCCCGAACGCCGCGCGTGATGCGGC
>JAYRLJ010000049.1:0-14185 GCA_041905305.1 Hylemonella sp.
GGGCATAAAAAAGGCCGGCGTGAAGCCGGCCTTTTGCGTAACGGGAAGACCCGATTACTTGAGGTGCTTGCCGATCAGACCGGCCATCTCGAACATGGACACTTGGGCCTTGTTGAAGACTTCCTTCAGCTTGGCGTCGGCGTTGATCATGCGCTTGTTGACGGCGTCTTGCAGCTTGTTCTTCTTGATGTAGGCCCACAGCTTGCTGACCACTTCGGTACGCGGCAGCGGGTTGTTGCCCACGATGGAGGCCAGAGCGGCGCTGGGGGTCAGGGCCTTCATGAAGGCGGCGTTCGGGGTGCGCTTCTTGGCGGGGGCCTTCTTCACAGCGGCCTTCTTGGCCGGAGCCTTCTTCGCAACGACCTTCTTGGCCGGAGCCTTCTTGGCGACAGCCTTCTTCGCCGGAGCGGCCTTCTTGGCCGGGGCCTTCTTGGCGACGACCTTCTTCGCCGGAGCCTTCTTGGCGACAGCCTTCTTCGCCGGAGCGGCTTTCTTGGCCGGAGCCTTCTTCTTTGCAGTTGCCATGATTGAATTTCCTTCTAGAAGTTGATTAATCACCAGCGCAGAAGGGCTTCCTAGCTGGCATTGCGGATGCTACTGGAGAAAAAACGCATTTCCAAGCGAAAAATCGCTTTTTTCCCTCTGGAATGTTGTTTTTTTCATCGTAAGTCACAAGGCAGTTTCATTGGGAAAATAGCCTCTTGCCCCTCTGAGCACGCCGATGAGCGCCCCTCAGAGGGATGAATTCATCCACTTTCACCGAGAGGAACCCGCCTCAAATGAGCACCCCTTTTGCAACCTGTGACCTGTGCGACAGCCACAAGAACGACACCTCGGGCGAGTTCCGCGTGCTGCCGCCGATGTTCCGTGATTTCGGTGCGGTGCGCGCCTTTTGCGGCCCGGTGGCCACGGTCAAATGCTTCGAGGACAACTCGCTGGTCAAGGCCATGGTGGACTCGGCTGGCGAGGGCCGGGTGCTGGTGGTGGATGGCGGCGGCTCGCTGCGCCGAGCGCTCCTGGGCGGCAACCTGGGGGCGGCGGCAGCGCGCAATGGCTGGGCCGGCGTGCTGATCGACGGCTGCGTGCGCGACGTGGCTGAACTGGCTACGCATCAGGTCGGCATCCGGGCACTGGCGTCCATGCCACTGCCGACCGAGAAGCGCAACGAGGGCCAGCGCGATGTGCCGGTGCAGATCCAGGGCGTCTGGGTGCGTCCGGGTGACTGGTTGTATGCCGACGCCGACGGCATTGTGGTCAGCAGCCAGCGCTTGGTCTGACCCGCTGGCACATCGCTTGCATGGCATGTGCTCTTTCCATCCGGAGCTGCCATGGTGAGCATCGATTCCCTGCGCCACGTCTTCGTCTACGGCACGCTGCGCCGCGGCGAAGCCAATGACATCAATCGCCTGCAGCCAGCGCCCCGCTTCATTGGCGCAGCACGCTTGCAAGGCGAGATGTACCACCTCGGGCGCTACCCGGGTGTGATCTTGGGTGGTTCCGACTGGGTGGTGGGGGAGGTCTATGCCATCACGCCCGAACTGGAGCGCCAGCTCGACGTTATCGAGGAGGTCTATCCACAGCAGACCGATGAGTACGCCAAGCGCGAGGTGCCGGTGCGGGTCGATGACAGGATGGTCCTGTGCCTGGTGTATGAGATCAACCCGCGCTACACGCGGGGGTGCCCACGCATTGCCAATGGCGATTGGGTGCTCGCGCGCTGAGCGCGACAGTGTGAATGTGTTGGACAGCGATCGGTTGGCACGTCTTCGGCGGCGTGATTTCAAAATGAGCTTTTTTGTTTCATATTAAGAAAATTGGCTTTGATGCATTGCCGCAAAATTTCTCAATACGAGATATTTGATTCCATATTGCGGATTTAAATGTCCAAGTGATTGATTTCATTGAGTTAAATTTTTGTCTTCTATAAGACATAAGAGCTGTACAAAGTCTTATACAAGACTTAAATTTGAGGCATCGGTTGTCAAGCAACGTGCGTATTCGCCGAACCGCACCGCCGACTGGTTTCATGCAACTCAAGGAGAAAACTCATGCCGCAAAACCTGACTGAACAACTCAGCCGCGAACAGCAGATCGCCGCCCTGGAAAAGGACTGGGCCACCAATCCCCGTTGGAAGGGTGTGGAGCGCGGCTACACCGCCGCCGACGTCGTGCGTCTTCGCGGCTCCTTCCCGATCGAGCACACCATCGCCCGTCGCACCGCCGAGAAGCTGTGGGATCTGCTGCACACCGAGCCCTACATCAACTGCCTGGGTGCACTGACCGGTGGTCAGGCCATGCAGCAGGTCAAGGCTGGCGTGAAGGCCATCTACCTGTCGGGCTGGCAAGTCGCTGCTGACAACAACACCTACACCTCCATGTACCCGGACCAGTCGCTGTACCCGGTGGACTCGGTGCCGCGCGTCGTGGAAAGCATCAACAACACCTTCCGTCGTGCCGACGAGATCCAGCACGCCAAGGGCATCAACGCCGGCGACAAGGGCTACATCGACTACTTCGCGCCTATCGTCGCTGATGCGGAAGCCGGTTTCGGCGGCGTGCTCAACGCCTTCGAACTGATGAAGGCCATGATCCGTGCCGGCGCTGCTGGCGTGCACTGGGAAGACCAGCTGGCCTCGGTCAAGAAGTGCGGCCACATGGGCGGCAAGGTGCTGCTGCCCACCCGCGAGTCCTGCCAGAAGCTGATCGCTGCCCGCATGGCGGCGGACGTGCTGGGCGTGCCCACCCTGGTGATTGCCCGTACCGACGCCGAGGCAGCCGACTTGCTGACCTCCGATTACGACGAGATCGACAAGCCCTTCCTGACCGGTGAGCGCACCGCCGAAGGCTTCTACAAGACCCGCAAGGGCCTGGACCAAGCCGTGGCTCGTGCCAACGCCTATGCCCGTTACGCCGACCTGGTGTGGTGCGAAACCGGCACGCCGGACCTGGACTTCGCCAAGAAGTTCGCCGAGGCCGTGCACAAGGTGCACCCGGGCAAGATGCTGGCCTACAACTGCTCGCCGTCCTTCAACTGGAAGAAGAACTTGGACGACGCCACCATCGCCAAGTTCCAGCGCGAACTCGGCGCCATGGGCTACAAGTACCAGTTCATCACGCTGGCCGGCATCCACTCCATGTGGTACAACATGTTCGACCTCGCGCAGGACTACGTGAAGCGCGGCATGAGTGCCTACGTGGAGCGCGTGCAGGAGCCCGAATTCGCTGCCCGTGACCGCGGTTACACCTTCGTGTCGCACCAGCAGGAAGTGGGTACCGGTTATTTCGACGACGTCACCACCGTGATCCAGGGTGGCAAGTCCAGCGTGACCGCGCTGACCGGCTCGACCGAAGAAGAGCAGTTCCACTAAAAACGAACTGCGCTGGAGCGCCTGTATGCGGCGCTACCGAGGCCTGCGGCCCGGTAGCGCCGCATTGCATTTACGGGTCGATTTTGATTAGTTTGGGAAATCTCGGCATTCAAGAAAATTTATAAGAATCGCCGCTGATTGCCCCGTGAGAACTTGATGTTGTTTATTTGCGTGTCCGCTTATATTGCTTTTCAGCTGCGTTGATTCGGCGACTCATGGCCGAATGACCAACCCGATTTGAAGATTTCAGACTACCGGAGATCCGAAAGGAAACCATCAACATGACCAAGAAATACAAAGTACTGATCCTGGGGGCCTCTTATGGGTCACTGCTGTCGAGCAAGCTGCTGATGGCCGGGCACGCCGTGACGTTGGTGTGTCGCCGTGAGACGGCCGCGTTGATCAATGCCGAAGGCACCCGGGTGCGCATGCCGGTCAAGGGGCGTGAGGGCATGGTGGAGATCGATTCTCGCCAGCTGCCTGGGCAGCTCGATGCCGTCTCACCCAGTGGAGCCCGGCCCGACCAGTACGATCTGGTGGTGCTGGCCATGCAGGAGCCGCAGTACAGCTCTCCGGGCATGCGCGAACTGATGCAGGCCACGGCCCAAGCCAAGGTGCCCTGCATGTCCATCATGAACATGCCGCCGCTGCCTTACCTGGCCCGTATCCCCGGGCTGGACGTCAGCGGCTTGCGCGCCTGCTTCCATGACGCATCGGTGTGGGAGCACTTCGAGCCCGGCCTGATGACCCTGTGCAGCCCCGACCCGCAGGCTTTCCGTCCGCCGGAAGAAAAGCCGAATGTGCTGCAAGTCGGCCTGCCCACCAACTTCAAGGTGGCGCGCTTCGACAACCCGGCCCACACCGCGATGCTGGCGCAGATGGAGGCGGATATTGCCGCGGCGCGCCTGACGCTGGACGGTGAGGCGTTGGACCTGCCGGTCAAGCTCAAGGTGCATGACTCCATCTTCGTGCCGCTCGCCAAATGGGCGATGCTGCTGACCGGCAACTACCGTTGCGTGCAGGCCGAAGGCATGCGCCCCATCAAGGAGGCTGTACACGGCGACCTTGAGACCTCGCGCCAGATCTACCAGTGGGTGGTGGACCTGTGCGTCAAGCTCGGCGCCTCGCCCGATGACATGGTGCCCTTTGACAAGTACGCCGCTGCCGGCCAGGGTCTGCTCAAGCCGTCCTCCGCCGCCCGTGCGCTGGCGGCCGGCGCCACCGACATCGAGCGCATCGACCTGCTGGTCAAGCTGGTGGCCGCACAGCAGGGGCTGAGCAACGCTTCCGTCAACGACACCGTCGAGCTGGTCAACGGCTGGCTGGAGCGCAACCGCAAGGCCGCGGCAGCAAAAAAAGCGGCTGAGGCGGTGGCGGCCTGATCGCTGTCGATCGAACGCCACACGGCACCGCAGGCCCTTGGGACGCGGTGCCGTTTTTTCTGGCGCCGCAGGTTAGAATGCAGGCTTGCGGACACATCGTCCGCCTGCAAGAGCGAGAAAGGCATCCTGGTTATGACACCGCGAACTACCACCGTCAGTGAGGAAGGCCTCAGGGGTTGCTGGTCCGCGCGCCCTTGAGCGCAGGTGCTATCGAATTCAAAGCAAGGCGCGGTCTCTACCGCGCCTTTTTCATTTTCTGCGAGTGAGCAACATGGTTCAGATTACGCTTCCCGACGGTTCCAAACGTGATTTCCCCGGCCCGGTGACGGTGGCCGAGGTGGCCGCCTCCATCGGGGCGGGCCTGGCCAAGGCAGCGCTGGCCGGCAAAGTGGGAGACAAGGTGGTAGACACCAGCTACCAGATCACGGCCGACAGCCCCCTGTCCATCGTCACCGCCAAGGACGCCGATGGCTTGGAAGTCATCCGCCACTCCACCGCCCACCTGCTGGCCTATGCCGTCAAGGAGCTGTTCCCGGACGCGCAGGTCACTATCGGTCCGGTGATCGAGCACGGCTTCTACTACGATTTCTCCTACAAGCGTCCGTTCACGCCAGAAGACCTGGCCGCCATCGAGAAGAAGATGGCGGAACTCGCCACCAAGGACGAGCCGGTGGTGCGCCGCGTGTTGCCGCGCGACGAGGCTGTGCAGTACTTCAAGGGCATCGGCGAGCACTACAAGGCCGAGATCATCGCCAGCATCCCGGCCAATGAAGACGTGAGCCTGTACCGCGAGGGCAAGTTCGAAGATTTGTGCCGCGGCCCGCACGTGCCGAGCACCGGCAAGCTCAAGCACTTCAAGCTCATGAAGGTGGCCGGCGCCTACTGGCGTGGTGATCACCGCAACGAGATGCTGCAACGCGTCTACGGTACCGCTTGGGCCAGCAAGGAAGAACTGCAGCAGTACCTGACCATGCTGGAGGAGGCCGAGAAGCGTGACCACCGCAAGCTCGGCCGCGAACTCGACCTGTTCCACTTGGACGAGCATTCCCCCGGCACCGTGTTCTGGCATCCCAAGGGCTGGGCGGTGTGGCAGGAAGTGGAGCAGTACATGCGCCGCGTCTACCGGGACAACGGCTACCAGGAGGTCAAGGGCCCGCAGATCATCGACAAGGCGCTGTGGGAGAAGACCGGCCACTGGGACAAGTACCGGGAGAACATGTTCACCACCGAGAGCGAGAAGCGCGACTACGCCTTGAAGCCGATGAACTGCCCGGGCCACATCCTGATCTTCAAGCAGGGCATCAAGAGCTACCGCGACCTGCCACTGCGCTACGGCGAGTTCGGTGCCTGCCACCGCAACGAGCCCACCGGCGGCCTGCACGGCATCATGCGGGTGCGCGGCTTTACGCAGGATGACGGCCACATCTTCTGTACCGAAGACCAGATCCTGCAGGAATGCGTCAACTTCACCGCGCTGCTGCAGAAGGTTTACCGGGACTTTGGCTTCACCGACATCATCTACAAGGTGGCGACCCGTCCCGAGAAGCGCATCGGCTCCGATGAGTTGTGGGACAAGGCCGAGGCCGCCCTGATGGAGAGCCTGAAGGCGGCCAATTGCGCGTTCGAGATCGCCCCGGGTGACGGCGCCTTCTATGGCCCGAAGATCGAATACACCCTGAAGGACGCCATCGGCCGCCACTGGCAGTGCGGCACCATCCAGGTCGATTTCTCCATGCCCGAGCGGCTGGACGCCGAGTACGTGGGCGAAGATGGCAACCGCCACCGCCCCGTCATGCTGCACCGGGCCATCCTGGGCAGCCTGGAGCGTTTCATCGGCATCCTTATCGAGGAACATGCCGGCGCGCTGCCCACCTGGCTCGCGCCGGTGCAGGTGTCGGTGCTCAACATCACCGACGCGCAGGCTGATTACTGTCTCGAAATTGCCCAAAAACTGAAGAAATCGTTGCCAAATCAAGAACTTAGGGTGCAAACAGACCTGCGCAACGAGAAAATTACGTATAAAATACGGGAGCATTCGATGCAAAAGCTGCCCTACATCCTCGTCGCGGGCGACAAGGAGAAGGCAGCCGGTGCCGTCGCAGTGCGTGCCCGGGGTAACAAAGACCTCGGTGTGATGTCCCTCGAAGCCTTTGTGCAACTCATCGCGGACGACATCGCTCACAAGTCAGTCGAGCAGGCTCCCTGAGGGCTTTACGGCAGGTTTCTGGCACGTACCGGACGGTTGCAGCCGCCTGGTGCGGCGAAGCTTTAAGGAATTGAACCATCGCTACTGAATTTCGTGATCGCCGCCAGCGCGAAGAACGCAAGCACCGCCTGAACCGTGAAATCACGGCGCCTGAAGTCCGCATCTCCGGTCCGGAGAACGAGCCGATGGGGGTGGTCAGTCTGGCAGAGGCCCTGCGACTGGCAGGCGATATGGATGTGGACCTGATCGAGATCGTGGCCACCGCCACTCCGCCGGTTTGCCGCCTGATGGACTATGGCAAGTTCAAGTTCCAGGAGCAGAAAAAGGCGGCCGAAGCGAAAGCGAAGCAGAAGGTCATCGAGGTCAAGGAAGTCAAGTTCCGTCCCGGTACCGACGATGGTGACTACAACATCAAGTTGCGCAACATCAAGCGCTTCTTGGAAGAAGGTGACAAGTGCAAGATTACCTTGCGCTTCCGTGGTCGCGAGATCACGCACCAGGAGCTCGGCATGGCCATGCTGGACCGCATGCGTGCCGATCTGGGGGATCTGATCGTGGTCGAGCAGTTCCCCAAGCTCGAAGGCCGGCAGATGATCATGATGATCGCGCCGGGCAAGAAAAAGGGCGGCGGCTCCCAGCCGAAGCCCGCCGCTGAAGCGGCGCAAGGCTAAGTTTCGTTTTCTGCGGGTTGCAAGACCGGCAGGAAATGCCGGGAAGGCGAGAGCTTTCCCGAAAAGCGTGGCGGGGCAACCCGCTGTCGCAGCGGCAGGTGTCAAAACCCGCCGCGAACAAGTGGCTCGGGGCCATCAAGACCGCAACGGGTGTTGCGGCGCCTCACGAGCACAAGGTAATAGGAGCATTGCAATGCCCAAGATGAAGACCAAGAGCGCGGCGAAGAAACGCTTCCGCGTTCGTCCCGGTGGTACCGTCAAGCGCGGTCAAGCCTTCAAGCGTCACATTCTGACCAAGAAGACCACCAAGAATAAACGCCATCTGCGTGGCGCGGTGACGGTGCATGAGACCAACATGGGTCACATGGCACAGATGCTGCCCGGCATGGGTATTTAATTAACGACGAACAAGGAGTACTCAAATGCCTCGCGTCAAACGTGGTGTAACGGCCCGCGCCCGTCACAAGAAAGTTCTCGCCCTGGCCAAGGGCTTCCGCGGTCGCCGCGGTAATGTCTTCCGCATCGCCAAGCAGGCGGTGATGAAGGCTGGTCAATATGCCTACCGTGACCGTCGCGCCAAGAAGCGCGTGTTCCGTCAGCTGTGGATTGCCCGTATCAACGCGGCAGCCCGTCAGTGCGGCATGACCTACAGCCAGTTCGCCAACGGCCTGAAGAAGGCCCAGATCGAGATCGACCGCAAGGTGCTGGCCGATATCGCGGTGCACGACATGGCTGCCTTCGCCGGCATCGTGGAGCAAGTCAAGGCCAAGCTGGCTGCTTGATCTTCACGCCAGGATTGCTATCGTTTGGGTAGCGATCCATGCACAAGAAACAAGGGCTAGAGCTTGAAAAGGCTTTAGCCCTTGTGCATTTGGAGAGGGTTCAGGAGAGCGCCGCCGAGCGGCGTTGCCCTGATCGCTTTGCATATCGCACCACAGAACTTGCGGGTTAGAACATGAACGAGTTGGATGCCATCGTCGACAGCGCGAAATCGGCCTTTGCCCAGGCGGCCACCCCGGCCGAGCTGGAGAATGCCAAGGCCCGTTTCCTGGGCAAGACCGGCAGCATCACCGAGCTGATGAAGGGCATGGGCGCACTGTCCGTGGAGGAGAAGAAGACCCGCGGTGCTGCCATCAACGTGGCCAAACAGGCCATCGAGGCCGCGCTCAACGAGCGGCGTCAGGCCCTGGCCGACGCCGAGCTTCAAAAGCAGCTGCAGGCCGAGGCGCTCGATGTGTCCTTGCCCGGCCGCGCCCGTGGCACCGGTGGCCTGCACCCCGTTAGCCTGACCATGGAGCGCCTGGAGGCCATCTTCGGCTCCATGGGCTTCGAAGTCGCCCAGGGCCCCGAGATCGAGGCGGACTGGTACAACTTCACCGCGCTCAACACGCCGGAAGACCATCCGGCGCGCTCCATGCACGACACCTTCTACGTCGAGGGCGGTTCGGCCAAGGCGCCCAACCTCCTGCGCACCCACACCAGCCCGGTGCAGGTGCGCCACGCGCTGCAACACGTGGCCGCGCACCAGGCCAAAGCCAAAGCCGGCGAGCCCATGCCCGAGATTCGTGTCATCGCCCCGGGCCGGACCTACCGCGTGGACAGCGACGCTACCCATTCGCCCATGTTCCACCAGTGCGAAGGCCTGTGGATCGGCGAGAACGTGAGCTTCAAGGACCTCAAGTACCTCTTCACCGAGTTCTGCCGCACCTTCTTCGAAAGCGACGACCTGGTGTTGCGCTTCCGACCCAGCTTCTTTCCCTTTACCGAGCCCAGCGCCGAGATCGACATCCAGTTCCAGCAGGGGCCGCTGGCCGGCCGCTGGCTGGAGGTGGCCGGTTCCGGCCAGGTGCACCCGAACGTGGTGCGCAACATGGGCCTGGACCCCGAGAAGTACATCGGCTTCGCCTTCGGCATGGGTCTGGACCGCTTCACCATGCTGCGCTATGGCGTGAACGACCTGCGACTGTTCTTCGACGGCGACCTGCGTTTCCTCTCGCAATTCCGTTGAACCCAGCCTGACAACACAAGAAGACCGACACCATGCAATTCCCCGAGTCCTGGCTGCGCGAATTCTGCAACCCGCCGCTGTCCACCCTGCAACTGGCCGACACCCTCACCATGGCCGGCCTGGAGGTGGAAGAGCTGCGCCCCGTGGCCCCGCCCTTCACCAAGATCGTCATCGCCGAGATCAAAGAGGCCGTGCAACACCCCAATGCCGACCGCCTGCGCGTGTGCCAGGTGGACGCGGGGCAGGGCGCGCTGCTGAACATCGTCTGCGGTGCGCCCAATGCGCGCCCCGGTATCCGCATCCCCTGCGCCCTGGTGGGCGCCGAGCTGCCCCCGGGTGAAGACGGCAAGCCCTTCCACATCAAGCTGGGCAAGCTGCGCGGCGTGGAAAGCCAGGGCATGCTGTGCTCGGCCCGTGAGCTGAAACTCTCCGAAGACCACGGTGGCCTGCTGGAGCTGCCCGCCGATGCCCCCATCGGCCAGGACATCCGCCAGTACCTGAAGCTGGACGACACGCTGTTCACCCTCAAGCTCACGCCCAACCTGGCGCACTGCCTGTCGGTGTTCGGCGTGGCGCGTGAAGTGGCCGCGCTCACCGGCGCGCCACTCAAGACGCCGGCCATTGCCCCCGTAGTCGCGAAGATCAAAGACGTGCAGCCCGTCAAGATCAGCGCGCCCGACCTCTGCGGCCGCTTCTCCGGCCGCATCGTGCGCAACGTGAATACGAAAGCCGCCACCCCGCAGTGGATGGTGGACCGCCTGGCCCGCTGCGGCCAGCGCAGCGTGACCGCGCTGGTGGACATCTCCAACTACGTGATGTTCGAGTACGGCCGGCCGAGCCACATCTTCGATCTGGACAAGATCCACGGCGCCATGGACGTGCGCTGGGGCAAGGCCGGCGAACAGCTCAAGCTGCTCAACGGCAACACCGTCACCGTCGATGGTGAAGTCGGCGTCATTGCCGACGACCAGGCGCTGGAGTCCCTGGCCGGCATCATGGGCGGCGACGCTACCGCCGTGTCCGACGACACCCGCAACGTGTATGTGGAAGCCGCCTTCTGGTGGCCCAAGGCCATTGCCGGCCGTTCGCGCCGCTACAACTTCGCCACCGACGCCGGCCACCGCTTCGAGCGCGGTGTGGACCCCGCGTTGACCGTGGAGCACATCGAGCGCATCACCCAGCTTATCGTCGACATCTGCGGCACGCCCGACACGGTGTGCGGCCCCATCGACGACCAGCAGCCCAAAATGCCCAAGGCCCAGCCCGTCACGCTGCGCGTGGCGCGTGCGGCCAAGGTCATCGGCATGCCGGTCACGCAGGCGCAGTGCGCCGATGCCTTGAAGCGCCTTGGCCTGCCGGTGACGGAAGGCGAGGGCACGGTGACCGTGCTGCCGCCGCTGTACCGCTTCGACCTGCAGATCGAGGAAGACCTCATTGAAGAGGTGGCCCGCCTCATCGGCTACGACAAGCTGCCCCACACCCCGCCGCAGGCCCCGGTGGTGCCCAAGAGCCGGCTGGAGTCGCAGCGCAGCCCCTTTGCGGTGCGCCGCCAGCTGGCTGCGCTGGGCTACCAGGAAACCATCAACTACAGCTTTGTGGACGAGCGCTGGGAGCATGAGCTCGCCGGCAACCCCAATCCCATCAAGCTGCTCAACCCCATCGCCAGCCAGATGGGCGTGATGCGCTCCAGCCTGTTGGGATCGCTGCTGCAGGTGCTCAAGTTCAACCTGGACCGCAAGACCGAGCGCGTGCGCGTGTTCGAGTTGGGCCGTGTGTTCCTGCGAGATGCCTCGGTGACGGACAGCCACTCCAGCGTGGCCGGCTTTGCGCAGCCCATGCGCGTGGCAGGTCTCGCCGCGGGTGGCGTGGACAGCCTGCAGTGGGGCGCCAAGGAGCGTGCGGTCGACTTCTTTGATGTGAAGGGTGATGTGGAAGCCCTGCTGGCGCCGCGCCAGCCGGTATTTGAAGCCGTCGAGCACCCGGCCATGCACCCCGGCCGCTGCGCCCGCGTGCTGCTGGACGGCGAGCCGATCGGCTTCGTGGGCGAGCTGCATCCGCGCTGGCGCCAGGGCTACGAACTCACGGCCACGCCGGTGCTGTTCGAGCTGGCGCTCGACGCCGTGCTGGCACGCGAGGTGCCTGCCCTGCGCGAGATTTCCAAGCACCAGCCGGTGGAGCGCGACCTGGCTGTCATCGTGGCTGAGGGTGTGAGCCATACGGCCTTGATGCAGGCCATAGTGGCAGCCCCTACTGCCGGCCTGCTGCGAAATGCAGTACTGTTCGACGTCTACCGGGCCAAGCCGGGGCAGGCGGCTGGCGGACTGGCGGAAGGGGAGAAGAGTCTCGCGGTGCGCCTGACGCTGAACAGCGATGAGGCCACGCTGACCGAGGCGCAGATCGAGGCTGCCGTGCAGGCTGTGCTGGCGCAACTGCAGACGCAGGTGGGCGCACGGCTGCGGGCCTGAGCGCGCGACGCAAGAAGAACACACAACGAGACGGCGAAATCATGGAAATCACGGTCGAAAGTCTGGAAACCCCGGCGCTCACCAAGGCGCAGCTGGCCGAACTGCTCTTTGAGCAGATTGGCCTGAACAAGCGCGAGTCCAAGGACATGATCGATGCCTTCTTCGACCTGATTGCCGATAGCCTGGTCAACGGCAACGACGTCAAGATTTCCGGCTTTGGCAACTTCCAGATCCGCACCAAGGCACCGCGCCCGGGCCGCAACCCGCGTACCGGCGAGGCCATCCCGATCGAAGCGCGCCGGGTGGTGACCTTCCACGCCAGCCACAAGCTCAAGGAACAGATCCAGGACGAATGGCGCCCGGCTGCCGCCTGAGCATCCCCGCCGGCAAGGTTTTCGCGCCAGCGCTGCAAACAGGCTTTGCATCCGGCCGCGACTTAGAGTAACCTTGCAGCTTTCTCTCGTATAGCATTGATTTCAATGGAGAAAGCGCTTCCTCCCATCCCCGCCAAACGCTACTTCACCATCGGTGAGGTCGGGGATTTGTGTGGTGTCAAGCCTCACGTGCTACGGTATTGGGAGCAGGAGTTCACCCAGCTGCGTCCCATGAAGCGCCGGGGCAACCGCCGCTACTACCAGCACCACGAGGTGCTGATGATCCGCCGCATCCGCGACCTGCTCTACGACCAGGGGTTCACCATCAGCGGTGCGCGCAACAAGATGCAGGAATTGCTGCAGGCCGAGCGTGACCGCAAGCGCAACGGCGAAGTCATGCTCGATGGCGTCGACGTGCTCGAGATGAACGAGGCCGACATGGACGACTTCGTTGACAGCCAGCCGGACGATTCCTCCGCGTCGGCTGCCGACAAGCTGCTGCAGGTGCGGCGCGAGCTGTTCGAGATCCGCGATTTACTTTCGGCCCCATACTGAAACCGGGCGCTTCGCACGCTATAATGCGAGGCTCGATCGGTGTGTGGCGCAGCCTGGTAGCGCACTTGCATGGGGTGCAAGGGGTCGAAGGTTCGAATCCTTTCACACCGACCATTCGATACGACAAAAGCCGCTGACTGTCATGGTCAGCGGCTTTTTCTTTGCCTATGCCGTAGCAATGAAAAAGGGCCGGCAGGTCGCCCTGTCAGCCCTTGCCAATAGGAGGGTGGGCGCTACCAGCTCAGGCGTGGAAAGCCGGCGAGGTACCACATGATGAAGGCCGGAATCAGCACCGGCAGCGCCATGCCGACGAAGGCCACCGCCGTCATCAGAAACGTGCCGATCTGGGACAGCCAGTCGCGCGACAGCTCAAGGAGGTCGACTTCCCAGAAGTGTTGATGGTGCTTCATATTCCCTTTGGCTGGCTGTTGGACGCTGGTGCCCAACGGTATCACGCCAGATGCACCAATTTATAGCGGATTTGTGTCAATTTGAATCGCGGAACTGTCCGCGAAAGACCGGCGAGTTGCGGCCTTAGACGATGTCCACGTCATGCACTCCGAACTGGCCCCGTTGCCGGTCGGCAAAGAATCGCTCCAGGGTTTCCTTGACGGTGCGAAAGGCAATCTCGTCCCAGGGAATCTCGTGCTCGGCGTAGAGTCGCGCCTCGATGGTTTCATGACCGGGGTCGAAGCGGTCGCTGAGCAGGCGCGCGCGGTAGAACATGTGGACCTGGCCGACACGTGCGACGTTGATGACGGAGAACAGCCCCTCCAGCGCGATCTGCGCCCCGGCTTCCTCCTCGGTCTCGCGCATCGCGCCTTGCGCGGTGGTTTCACCCAGTTCCAGAAAACCGGCCGGCAGCGTCCACTTTCCGTAGCGCGGCTCGATATTGCGCTTGCACAGCAGGATCTTGTCGCCCCAGTAGGGCACCGTGCCCACCACATTGAGCGGGTTCTCATAGTGGATGGTGGCGCAGGCCGGGCAGATGGCGCGCTCCCGGGTGTCGCCATCGTCAGGGAGGCGGTAGACCACGGCGATGCCGCAGTTGCGGCAGTGTTTGATCGGGCTGCGTTGCATGATGCCGCAGTGTAGTCAAGAAAACGCCGGGCCTCCGTCCTTGGCCCGGCGTCCGTGTGAAGTCAGGCCACCTTGA
>JAYRLJ010000423.1:0-2516 GCA_041905305.1 Hylemonella sp.
GGTACAGGCCCAGCACGGGTCTCTTGTCGCCGAGTTCGGCCTGCGGCACCGGGAAGACTTCGAGGTAGTAGGTCGTGGCGCCGGTGCGTTGCGCCACGCCGGGGATGGAGGTGGCCTGCACCGGGTAGCCGGCGTGGCGGGCGGTTTCGACCAGCCATTCGGTCAGCACGCCGCCGCCTTCGCCACCGAGGGCGCAGACGAGCAGGGAAATGGGGTGTTGGGTCATGTTCTTCTTATCCTGGATTCAGGCGGGCTGCAGGGCACGCACGACCGAGCGACGCAGCGAGGCCAGCAACCGTTCGTGCCACTTGGGGTTCTGCACGACTTCGGCGCGGTAGAACGAGGGGCACAGCGTGGCCGCGTGCGCATTGGCGCCGCACAGGCCGCAACCCACGCAGCCGTCAATGACGGTGGCGACCGGATCGACTTTGAGCGGGTCCGGGTTGTCCTTGAGTGTGAGGGTGGGGCAGCCCGAGAGGCGGATGCAGGCGTGGTCGCCGTTGCAGACGTCCTCGTCCACGCCGTACTTCACGCGCTCCACACGCTTGCCCTGTTTCAGCAGGCCGGCCAGCCAGGGTTTGATGCGGCGCTGCCGCTCCAGCTGGCATTCGCCTTCGGCCACGATGACCTTGAGGCCGTTGAAGTCGGAGGTGAAGGCGTCCACCAGGGTCTGGCGCACGTTCTCCACCTCGTAGGTGTGCACGGTGCGCAGCCACTGCACGCCCAGGCCCTTGAGCGTGCTCTCGATGGTCTGGTTGGTGTGCACCACGCTCTCGCGCTTGTCAGACGCGCCGGCCTTGGCGTCCTCACCCGGGGTGGAAATGATGTCCTGCGTGCCGGTGGCCGAGGTGTAGCCGTTCTTGAAGATCAGCAGCACCGCGTCGTCCCCGTTGAAAAGCGCGCTCTGCACGCCGGTCAGCAGGCCGTTGTGCCAGAAGCCGCCGTCACCCATCACCGAGAGCACGCGCCGGTTCATCACCGGCGACACGCCGGCGCGGCTGGCCAGGCTCATGCCGTAGCCCAGGATGGAATGGCCGAAGGAGAAGGGCTCGAAGGTGGCCAGCGCGTGGCAGCCGATGTCGGCCGCCACATGCACGTCTCCAACCTGCTGCTGCGCCAGCTTGAGGGCCGAGAACACGGGGCGCTCGGGGCAGCCGATGCACATGCCCGGCGGGCGTGCCGGCAGCGGCTGCCCCAGATCTTTCGCAATGGCAGTACGGCGTTCGCGGTTGCCGGCCAGCCACTCGGGCACGCTGGCGCTCAGCAGCTCGGCCCGGTACTGACGCAGGAACTTTTCCAGGCCGCCGGCCATGAGCTCGGCCGAGTATTCGCCGGCCAGGGCCAGCATGTCCTTGCCATGCAGCGGCGTGGGGATGGCGGCGCGGCGCAGCAGGGTGGCGAGCTCCTGCTCGATGTATTCGGGCTGGCCCTCTTCCAGCATCAGCACCGCGCGCTTGCCGACGCAGAACTCGGTCAGCTCTTCTGGCACCAGCGGGTAGGTGACGTTGAGCACCAGCAGCGGGATGTCGGCGTTGCCAAAGGCGTCGGCCAGGCCGAACTGCTGCAGCGTGCGGATGAGCGTGTTGTACAGGCCGCCCTGCACGACGATGCCCAGATCGCTGTGCTTGCCGGGGAACAGCTCGTTGAGCTGGTGCTCGCGGATGTAGGCGCGCGCGGCCGGGATGCGCTGTTCGTGCTTGAGCTTCTCGTGGCGGAAGGTCACGGGCGGATGCGCCAGGCGCTCGTAGTCGAAGGCGGCCGGGTTCTCCAGCAGGTGGCGCGTGGAGATGGCGGGCATGCGGTTGTCGCGCGCCGCGAAACTGCCGCGCACGTGGCAGGCACGGATGCGCAGCTCCAGGATGGCCGGCATGTTGGACGCTTCGGACAGGGCAAAGCCGTGTTCCACCATGTCCACCATGCGCTGCAGGTCCGGACGCGGGTCCAGCAGGATCATGCTCGACTTGAGTGCGTAGGCGTGGGTGCGCTCCTGGATCACGCTCGCGCCTTCGCCGTAGTCCTCGCCCACCACGATCAGCACGCCGCCCTTGACACCGGGCGAGGCTAGGTTGGACAGCGCATCAGCCGCCACGTTGGTACCGACGATGGACTTCCAGGTCACGGCGCCGCGCAGCGGGTAATGAATGGAGGCGCCCAGCATGGCAGCGGCCGAGGCCTCGTTGGAGCAGGCCTCCACGTGCACGCCCAGCTCGTCCATGTAGTCCTTGGCCTGCACCATGACGTCAAGCAGGTGCGAGACCGGCGCGCCCTGGTAGCCGCCTACGTAGGCCACGCCGGACTGCAGCAGCGCCTTGGTGATGGCGAGGATGCCCTCGCCGTGAAAGGTGTCGCCCTGGCCGAGTGCCAAGGACTTGATTTCCTGGGTGAATGAGACTTCCACGCCTGTCCCTCGTATTGGTTCTGCGGGCAGTGTCGTTGGCAATTGTTTATCAATCAATAAAATAAAGTAACTAAAAAATATTAGAAATATGAATATCAAGAGCGTCGACCTCAACTTG
>JAYRLJ010000424.1:0-2506 GCA_041905305.1 Hylemonella sp.
GGCAAAGGTCACCTCGCCGCCTTCGGCCTGCAGCACCTGCTCGGGCAGGTAGACCTCCGTCAGCAGATAGCCTTGCTGGCGGTAGTACTTGCCGAGCCGGTCGGCCAGTTCGTTGAGACCGCTGAATGTGGTCGGCTGTCCTGCGGCGTCGGCCAGCAGGCCGGCCAAGTGGGCCTGGTCAAAGACGGTGTTGCCGACGAAGCGGAAGGACCTCGGTGTGATGCGCAGCGGGACCGCAGCCAAAGGCACGGGCGGCGGTGCTGGCAGGACGATGGCGGGTGAAGCCGGTGCGGGCAACAGCGGCAGCGGACTTTGGGGCTCCTGCAGGGAGCCGGCATCCGGCCTTGGCGCCTGCTGCGCCCAAGCCTGAACCACACCCAACACGATCAGCGCAGGCAGCATGCCACGCCGCAGGAACAACGACCCCGAGTACTTCAAACCGACCTTGTGATGTCTTTGATGCCAGTGTTTTGACTTGTAGGCATCAAAAGGAGCCCATGGCCGCCATGCCGTCGCCATGAGTCCGCTTTCCCTGAAGCATGGATTGTCCGCTTTTCCTCTCTGATCAACGACTATTTGCTATCAACTTGTGAGCAATTCACAACGTCTTTGAAGCAAATCAAACCCATCGATATTTCACTTTTATCTTTAGGTTCATATTTGCGCTTTTATGGGTAACCCCGGGCACAGGCTGGGCCGACAGTTGTGGACAATCGATGCACTGACCTCTCTTCTGGATCGCGCAAACCATGTCCTCGTCCATCTACCTCCAACGCCGCCAGCGCTTGGCCCGGCAACTTGGCCCCGATGCCGTGGCCATCGTGCCGACCGCGCCTGAGCGGATGCGCAACCGCGACAGCGAATTCCTGTTCCGCTTCGACAGCTATTTCCATTACCTGAGCGGCTTTGGCGAGCCGAATGCCTGGCTGGTGATCGACAGCACGGGGCACACCACGCTGTTCTGCCAGCCCAAGGATCTGGAGCGAGAGATCTGGGATGGCATCCGCCTCGGGCCGGAAGCGGCGCCAGCCGCGCTCAGCGTTGACGCAGCCTATGCCGTGACCGAGCTTGAGCAGCGCATCCCGAAACTGCTGGAAAACAAGACCACGGTCTGGTACCCCTTTGCCACCCATGCCGGGCTGGAAGGCCGCATCGACGGCTGGCTGAAGGCGGTACGTGCCCGCGTGCGCTACGGCGCGCTGTGCCCGGAGGCACAACGCGACCTGTGTGCCCTGCTGGACGAGATGCGGCTGCTCAAGGACGACCATGAGCAGGCCGTGATGCGCCGCGCTGCGCAGATCAGCGCCGGCGCCCATGTGCGCGCCATGCAGCTGTCGGCGCGCATGCTGCGCGAGGGACAGGACGTGCGCGAGTACCACCTGGACGCCGAACTGCTGCACGAATTCCGCCGCCATGGCTCGCAGTACCCGGCCTACGGGTCCATCGTGGCCGCCGGTGCCAATGCCTGTGTGCTGCACTACCGCGCCGACAACGCACCGATCCGCAACGGTGAACTGGTGCTGATTGACGCCGGCTGCGAACTCGATGGCTATGCCAGCGACATCACGCGAACCTTCCCCGCCAACGGCAAGTTCACCGGGCCGCAGCGCGCGCTCTACGAGCTGGTGCTAGCCGCGCAGGTGGCGGCCATCGACGCGGTGCGCCCGGGTGCACGCTTCAACGACCCGCACGAGGCGGCCGTGCGCGTGCTCACGCAGGGCATGTTCGACCTCAAGCTGCTGGACCGCGACCAGCACGGCACGCTGGACGACGCCATTCACCACCGGCATTACTTCGCCCACTACATGCACCGCACCAGCCACTGGCTCGGCATGGACGTGCACGACTGCGGCAGCTACGTGGAGCCCAGCGAGGTCGGCCAGATCAGCGAACGCACCGATCCGCTGTCGGGCGAGCTCATCCGCAACCGGCCCAGCCGTATCCTGCGCCCAGGCATGTGCCTGACCATCGAACCCGGTCTGTACGTGCGCCCCAGCGACGGCGTGCCGTCCGAATTCTGGAACCTCGGCATCCGCATCGAGGACGACGTGTTCGTCACCGGGGCCGGCTCCGAGGTGATCACGCGCGACGTACCGGTTCATGCCGACGAGATCGAGGCGCTGATGCGGGCCTGAGCGCCGGGCCACGGGCAAACCCGGGTGGCGCATGCTCGGCCTCGGGTATACAACGGTGCTGGAGCCAAGGGCGGTGTACCCTGCTCAAGCGGGGCCGCTGCCGCGCAGGTGCAAGAAGTTGTCACCGGACACCGAAGTGTCGCCCTGAGACCCTAAGATGTTCCTTAGGGTTCGACCCCAGGCGGTGGGGATGGTTTTTGTTCATAATCCCCGCTTCATTGATTCATAAGCACGTAAGGAACTGACATGCAAACTCGTCGCGAGACACTGAAGCAAAGCGCCGTGGTGGCGGGCCTGCTGGCCTCCACCGGGCTGTTCCCGCAGCAGGCTGCGGCCTACCAGAAGGCGGCGTTTGATGCCAAGACCCTGGC
>JAYRLJ010000425.1:0-2504 GCA_041905305.1 Hylemonella sp.
CCTCGGGGAAACCGTTCAGGCGCACCATCTACGCCTTGAGGAGTGCAGTTCAATGAGTTCCAAAGAAAACGCCGCCATCGGTCAGCTGCTTGGCCTGCTGGAGTCCCGCTACGCCATCCGCGTGCTGTGGGCCCTGCGCGACGGCCATGCCCAGACCTTCCGGCTGCTGCAGGACAGCGTGGGCGGCATCACCCCGAACACACTGAACACCCGCATCAAGGAACTGCGTGAAGCCGGCCTGCTCAGCCACGGCAGCGAGGGCTACCTGCTCACGAGCAGCGGCCTGGACCTGCTCAAGCGCCTGGGTGACCTGCAGGCCTTTGCCAGCAAGTGGGCCGCCGGCCTGGCCAAGAAGGCCCGCTGACCGGCCTGCCGCGCCAGCCGGGACAGCTGGCATAATTTGCGGTTTTCTGAATGTTGCGCCTTGCCTGACAGGCGCCTTCAGCTATCAAATCAATAGCAAAGGACCGCCCCATGAACACCACTCCTTCCGGCCTGCAGTACGAGGACACCATCGTCGGCGACGGCGCCGAGGCCACCCGTGGCCAGAGTGTCACCGTGCACTACACCGGCTGGCTGTACAACGACGGCGTGCAAGGCGCCAAGTTCGACTCCAGCAAGGACCGCAATGACCCCTTCGTCTTCCACCTCGGCGCCGGCATGGTGATCCGCGGTTGGGACGAGGGCGTGGCCGGCATGAAGATCGGCGGCACCCGCACCCTCATCATCCCGCCCGGCCTGGGCTACGGCGCCCGTGGCGCCGGTGGCGTGATTCCGCCCAATGCGACGCTGAAATTCGAGGTCGAACTGCTCGGCCTGTCGGGCTAACCTCCTCCCCTGGCGGGCCGCCGCCGGCGCGCCCGCCCACCCCTTGAAAGGGGGCTGACTGCCCCCATTTCTGCGCCTGAACTTCGTTTTTACGATCATCCGCATGTCTGACACCCCCAACACCCCCTCCCAGGCTGCCGCCGAACCCAATGGCGAGGACATCGTCGCCGCCCATGAAGCCGACCTGCTGGCCCAGACCCAGGCCGAGCTGGCCGAACTGAAGGCCAAGAGCGCGGAACTGGCTGACCAGTTCCTGCGCGCCAAGGCAGAAGCCGAGAATGCCCGCCGCCGCGCCGAGGACGAGGTGGCCAAGAGTCGCAAGTTCGCCGTCGAAGGTTTCGCTGAGAGCCTGCTGCCCGTGGCCGACAGCCTGGAAGCCGGTTTGGCCGTGAAGGAAGCCACGCCGGAGCAGATCCGTGAAGGTGCCGAAGCCACCCTGCGCCAGCTGATTGCGGCGCTGGAGCGCAACAAGGTGGTGGCCATCAACCCGGCGCCCGGCGCCAAGTTCGACCCGCATCAGCATCAGGCCATCAGCGTGGTGCCGGCCGAGCAGGAAGCCAACACCGTGGTCAGCGTGCTGCAGAAGGGCTACACCATTGCCGAGCGCGTGCTGCGCCCCGCCCTGGTGACCGTGGCGGCACCGAAATAAGACCGCAGGTCTTGAAAGCCCCGGACTTATCCACACCTAGAACGCATCCGAATTTTCAAAAATCGCAGGAGTAACACAATGGGCAAAATCATCGGCATCGACCTCGGTACCACCAACAGCTGCGTTGCCATCATGGAGGGCAACAACACCAAGGTGATCGAGAACTCCGAGGGCGCGCGCACCACCCCGTCCATCATCGCCTACCAGGAAGACGGCGAAGTGCTGGTCGGCGCCTCGGCCAAGCGCCAGGCGGTCACCAACCCCAAGAACACGCTGTACGCCGTGAAGCGCCTGATCGGCCGCAAGTTCGAGGAGAAGGAAGTCCAGAAGGACATCGACCTCATGCCTTACACCATCACCAAGGCCGACAACGGCGACGCCTGGGTGCAGGTGCGTGACAAGAAGCTGGCCCCGCCGCAGGTCAGCGCCGAGGTGCTGCGCAAGATGAAGAAGACCGCCGAGGACTACCTCGGCGAGGAAGTGACCGAAGCCGTGATCACGGTGCCGGCCTACTTCAACGACGCCCAGCGTCAGGCCACCAAGGATGCCGGCCGCATTGCCGGCCTGGAAGTCAAGCGCATCATCAATGAGCCGACCGCCGCAGCGCTGGCCTTCGGCCTTGACAAGTCCGAAAAGGGCGATCGCAAGATCGCCGTGTATGACCTCGGCGGCGGTACCTTCGACGTCTCCATCATCGAGATCGCCGACGTCGACGGCGAGAAGCAGTTCGAAGTGCTGTCCACCAATGGCGACACCTTCCTGGGTGGCGAAGACTTCGACCAGCGCATCATCGACTACATCATCACCGAGTTCAAGAAGGAACAGGGTGTCGACCTGTCCAAGGACGTGCTGGCCCTGCAGCGCCTGAAGGAAGCCGCCGAGAAGGCCAAGATCGAGCTGTCCAGCTCGACGGCCACCGACGTCAACCTGCCCTACATCACGGCCGACGCCTCGGGCCCGAAGCACCTGAACATCAAGCTGACCCGCGCCAAGCTGGAAAGCCTGGTGGAAGAGCTGATCGAGCGCA
>JAYRLJ010000050.1:0-13945 GCA_041905305.1 Hylemonella sp.
TGGCCACCGACGACCCCGAGGTCAAGGCCAAGCTGCGCCAGCTGGCGCAGCTGCTCGGCGTGCCGCAGGCGGAGCTGAACATGAAGCTGGCCGACGAGGACAAAACCTTTGTCTGGCTCAAGCGCCAGGTGGACGAGCCAGTGGCGCAGCAGATCGCCGCCCTGAACATCAAGGGCATCTACCAACGCAAGGAATACAAACGCAAGTATCCCGAGGGCGAGGCGGCGGCACACGTGGTGGGCTTTGCCAACGTCGAAAACCATGGCCAGGAGGGCGTGGAGCTGGCCTTCGACAAATCGCTCGCCGGCAAACCCGGCTCGCGCCGCGTCATCAAGGACCGTCTGGGGCGCGTGGTGGAAGACGTGGGCGAGCAGGTGCCGCCGATCGACGGCAAGGACATCCAGCTGTCGATCGACAGCAAAGTGCAGTTCTTCGCCTACCAGAAGCTCAAGTCGGCGGTGCTGGAGAACAAGGCC
Organism: Hylemonella sp.; assembly: GCA_041905305.1. GTDB lineage: Bacteria > Pseudomonadota > Gammaproteobacteria > Burkholderiales > Burkholderiaceae_C > Hylemonella. The sequence continues at coordinate 477 of JAYRLJ010000050.1, forward strand.
AAGGCCGGCAGTGTGGTGGTGCTCGACGCGGTCAACGGCGAAGTGCTGGCGCTGGCCAACTACCCGAGCTATGTGCCGGACAAGCGGCAGAACCTCACGGGCGCGCAGCTGCGCAACATCGCGTTGACCGACGTGTTCGAGCCGGGTTCGACCATGAAGCCGTTCACCGTGGGGCTGGCGCTGGAGACCGGGCGCGTCAAGCCGAGCACGCCGATCCAGACCGCCCCCGGCAAGATCCAGATCACCGGCTCCACCATCTCCGATGCCCATCCGCACGGCGTTCTGACGGTGGAGGAGGTGATCCAGAAGTCGAGCAACGTCGGCACCGTCAAGCTGGCCATGCAGATGCAGCCGCGCGAGATGTGGGAGATCTTCTCCGCGGCCGGCTTCGGGCAGAAACCGCAGATCAGCTTCCCCGGCGTGGCGTCGGGCAAGCTGCGGCCCTACAAATCGTGGCGGCCGGTGGAACAGGCCACCATGTCCTACGGCTACGGCCTGTCGGCCTCGCTGTTCCAGATGGCGCGCTCCTACACCGTGTTCGCGCACGACGGCCAGATCATCCCGGCCACCATCCTCAAAAGCACCGAACCGGTGGTGGGCGTGCAGGTGCTGTCGCCGCAGACCGCGGCGCAGATCCGCAAGATGCTGCAGATGGCGGCCGGCCCGGGCGGCACCGGGCCGAAGGCGCAGACCGTGGGCTACTCCGTGGGCGGCAAGTCGGGCACGGCGCACAAGCAGATCGGGCGCGCCTACGCCAGCAACAAGTACCGGGCCTGGTTCACCGGCATGGCGCCGATCGAGAAGCCGCGCATCATCGTGGCAGTGATGATTGACGAGCCCAGCGCCGGCCAGTATTACGGCGGTGCCGTCGCGGCGCCGGTTTTCAGCGAGGTGGTGCAGCAGACCCTGCGCATGATGGGTGTTCAGCCCGACATGGCGGTCAAGCCGCAGATCGTGGCGCAGTCGGTGGAGGAGAGCTTCTGATGGTCGAGCTCCACACGCCCACCCAGGCCGCCCAGTGGCTGCACGCGCATGTGCAGGGCACGCTGCAGACCGACAGCCGCAAGGTCGGCGCGGGCGACGGCTTTATCGCCTGGCCGGGTGCGGCCACCGATGGCCGCCAGTACGTGGCCTCGGCGCTGGCGCAGGGGGCGGCGGCCTGTCTGGTGGAGCGTGCCGACGTCGAGCGCTATCGATTCGACAGCGGTTTCGTCGCGACTTACGACGGTCTGAAGGCGGCCAGTGGCCCGATCGCCGCTGCTTACTACGAGCAACCGTCGCAGCAACTCAGCGTGCTGGCGGTGACCGGCACCAACGGCAAGACCTCGACCAGCTGGTGGCTGGCCCAGGCCTTGTCGTCATTGCAGCCGGCCATGCCGTGCGGCCTGATCGGCACGCTGGGCATCGGTCGAGCACCCAGTGATGGGGCGGCCGGGGGCGTGGTGAGCACGGGCCTGACCACGCCCGATCCGGTGCTGCTGCAGCAGACCTTCCGCCGTTTTGTCGACGAGGGCCTGCAGGCCTGTGCCATCGAGGCCTCGTCGATCGGCATCGAGGAGCGGCGACTCGACGGTACGCGGATCTGCACCGCCATCTTTACCAATTTCACCCAGGACCATCTGGACTACCACGGCAGCATGGCGGCCTACTGGCAGGCCAAGGCGGCCTTGTTTGACTGGCCCGGCCTGCGTGCCGCGGTGGTCAATATCGACGACGAAAAAGGCGCTGAGCTGGCGGCACAACTGGCCGGCCGTGCGCTCGACCTGTGGACCGTGTCCTGTCGTGACGAACCGGCGCGTCTGTGCGCACGCAATATCCGCTTCGAGGGCCAGGGCCTGCGCTTCACCGTGGTGGAGGGTGATGTGGCCTGCGACCTCGCGACGCAAGTGGTCGGCAGCTACAACGTCAGCAACCTGCTGGGCGTGATTGCCGCCATGCGCACCTTGGGCGTACCGTTGACCGACGCGGTGGCAGCCTGCCGCGACCTGCACCCGGTGCCGGGCCGCATGGAGTGCCAGGGCGGCGACGCGCAGCCGCTGGTGGTGGTGGACTATGCCCACACGCCGGATGCGCTGGCGCAGGTGCTACAGGCGCTGCGCCCACTGGCCGCGCAGCGTGGCGGCCAGCTCTGGTGTGTCTTCGGTTGTGGCGGTGACCGCGACCCGATCAAGCGTCCGCTCATGGGGGCCGTGGCTGGCCAGCATGCCGATCAGGTGGTGCTGACCAGCGACAACCCGCGGGGCGAAAAGCCGGAAGCCATCATCAGTCAGATCCTGCTCGGGCTCGAAGGCCATCGCGCGGTCAGCGTGCAGGGCGACCGCGCCCAGGCCATTGCCGACACCGTGCAACAGGCGGCGACGCCGGACATCGTGTTGGTGGCGGGCAAGGGCCATGAGGCGTACCAGGAAACGGCGGGCGTGCGTGTGCCGTTTTCCGACCGGGCCGAAGTACAGCGGGCCTTGCAAAGCCGCGCGGCGCGTCCACAGGGAGGGCAGGCATGAACACCATGATGACCTTGCAGCAGGCCGCCCAGTGGGTGGCCGGCGCGCAGCTGGTGGGTGACGGCGCCGTGGCGCTGCAGCGTGTGCACACCGACACCCGTACGCTGCAACCGGGTGACCTGTTTGTGGCACTCAAAGGCGAGCGCTTTGACGCCAACGACTTCCTGGCCGAAGCCCGCATCAAGGGCGCCGTGGCCGCGCTCTGCAGCAACGCTGAGGCGCTGCGCGCCGCGGGACTGCCCGGCCTGGTGGTGGCCGACAGTACGCGCGCCCTCGGGCAGCTGGCGGCCGGCTGGCGCGCCCAGTTCAAGCTGCCGCTGGTCGCGGTGACCGGCAGCAACGGCAAAACCACCGTGACGCAGATGATCGCGTCCATCCTGCGGGCCTGGAAGCCGCAGGCCATGCTGGCCACCGAAGGCAACCTCAACAACGAGATTGGTGTGCCGCTGACGGTACTGCGTCTGCGCGCCGGCCATGACGTGGCGGTGGTCGAGCTGGGCATGAACCATCCGGGTGAGATCGCCGTGCTGGCTGGCATCGCGCAACCGACGGTGGCGCTGGTCAACAACGCACAACGCGAGCACCAGGAGTTCATGGCCACGATTGAGGCGGTGGCGCGCGAGAACGGCGCCGTGATCGAAGCGCTCGGTCCCAGCGGCACGGCGGTCTTTCCGGCCGATGACACCTACAGCCCGCTGTGGCAGTCGCTGGCGGCTCAGCGCCCGCAACTGACCTTTGCCATCGCGGCCGATCCTCAGGCGGCCGATGTGACCTGTGCCGCTCCGCAATGGACCGGCACCGCCTGGCAGGTGCAGGCGCGCACGCCGGCCGGTGTGCTGGCCTACACCCTGCACGTGGCGGGGTTGCACAACGTCAAGAACTCGCTGGCCGCTGCCGCCTGTGCGCTGGCCGCCGGCGTGCCGCTGGCTGACATTGCGCGCGGCCTGGAGGCGTTCGAGCCGGTCAAGGGCCGCTCGCGCGCCCTGGCGGTCGAACTGGCGGGGCGCACCCTGACGCTGGTGGATGACAGCTACAACGCCAACCCCGACTCGGTGCGCGCGGCCATCGACGTGCTGGCCGGCCTGCCCGGGCCGCACCTGCTGGTGCTGGGCGACATGGGCGAGGTTGGCGCCGAGGGGCCGCGCTTCCATGCGGAAGTCGGCACCTACGCGCGTGAGCGCGGCATCGAGACGCTGTTCGCGCTGGGCGACCAGTCGGCTGTGGCGGTGCAGCAGTTTGCGCCCAAGGCGGGATGCGGGTGCCATTTCACGGATATCGAGACGCTCAACACCGCCGTCCTCAGCACCCTGCCCGCTGTGCGCAGCGTGCTGGTGAAGGGGTCGCGCTTCATGCGCATGGAGCGCGTGGTGCAGGCCATCACGGCGCGGGCGCAACAAAACAAGGAAGAACACCATGCTGCTTAGCCTGGCCCAGTGGCTGCAAACCCTGTCACCGGAATTCGGATTCTTCCGGGTGTTCCAGTACCTCACGTTTCGTGCCGTCATGGCGGCGCTCACCGCCTTGCTGATTGGCCTGTTCGCCGGTCCCTACGTGATTCGCCGCCTGACGGAACTCAAGATCGGCCAACCGGTGCGAGGCTATGGCATGGAGACGCACCTGTCGAAGAGTGGCACGCCGACCATGGGGGGTGTGCTGATCCTGCTGGCCATCGCCATCGCCACGCTGCTGTGGTTCGACCTTTCCAACCGTTTTGTCTGGATCGTGTTGCTGGTGACGCTCGGTTTCGGTGCCATCGGCTGGGTCGATGACTGGCGCAAGGTGGTCAACAAGGACCCGGAGGGCATGCGCTCGCGGGAGAAATATTTCTGGCAATCGCTCATCGGCCTGGTCGCGGCGCTCTACCTGGTGTTCAGCATTTCCGAGAGCAACAACCTGCGCGTGCTGGAGCTGTTCATCACCTGGGTGCGTTCCGGTTTCGATGTGGACCTGCCGCCCAAGGCCGGCCTGCTGCTGCCGTTCTTCAAGGAGGTCAGCTACCCGCTGGGCGTGTTCGGCTTCGTGATCATGACCTACCTCGTCATTGTCGGCGCCAGCAACGCGGTCAACCTGACCGACGGCCTGGACGGGCTGGCCATCATGCCGGTGGTGATGGTCGGCTCGGCACTGGGCGTGTTTGCCTACGTCACCGGCAGCGCGGTGTACTCCAAGTACCTGTTCTTTCCGCACATCCCGGGTTCGGGTGAGCTGCTGATTTTCTGTGCCGCCATGGCCGGCGCCGGTCTGGCCTTCCTCTGGTTCAACGCCCACCCGGCCCAGGTCTTCATGGGTGACGTCGGCGCGCTGGCGCTCGGCGGTGCCCTGGGCACGATCGCGGTGATCGTGCGGCAAGAGATCGTGCTGGCCATCATGGGCGGCATCTTCGTCGTCGAGGCGCTGTCGGTGATGCTGCAGGTGACGTACTTCAAGTACACGAAGAAGAAATACGGTGAAGGCCGGCGCATCCTGAAGATGGCGCCGCTGCACCACCACTTCGAGAAGAGCGGCTGGAAAGAAACGCAGGTGGTGGTGCGCTTCTGGATCATCACCATGCTGCTGTGCCTGATCGGCCTGTCGACCCTGAAACTGCGATGAACGAGAACGAGTTCCTTCCTCCTGGCATCGAGCCGGCGCCGCCCGAGGCCGAGCTGCGGCTGGCGGTGGCGCACCCCGAGCCGGCCAGCGAGTCCTCGGTGACGGCGGGTACTCCGCCGGCCGAGGAGTCGGAGGCGCTGCGCGTACCCGCCGAGCCGGCCGCTGAGGCCTTGGCGTCTGTGCCGGCAGAAGAGGTGCTCCCAGTCCCTGAATCCACCGATGCGGATGCCGCGGTGCCGGAGGTGTCGACCGCGAATGATGCAGCGCAGTCCCAGGCAGCTGTGGCGACCGACGCCCCCGCCAAGAGCCACAAACCCTTGCCGCAGACCCTGACTGCCGCGCGCGATGCGGCGGCCTTCGTGGCGCAGCTGTTTGCCGAGGTGAGTGCACCCGACGCTGTCGCCAGTGCGCCTGACGTACCGGTCGCGCCAGTGGAGGGCGATGCCGCACCGGCGACGGACGAGACAGCGGGCGAGACGGATGAACCGCACGCAGCCACCCAGGAGGCGCCGGTGTCACCGCTGCAGGGGCAGCCAGTGCTCATCCTCGGTCTCGGCGCGTCCGGGCTGGCCATGGCACGCTGGTGCGTGCGCCAAGGCGCCCAGGTCACCGTGGCCGACACGCGCGAGGCCCCGCCGCAGCTGACCACCTTGCGCAGCGAACTGCCTGACGTTGCGTTTCGCAGCGGCGCCTTCGAGGCGACGTTGGTCGAGGGCGGTGCCTACCGCGCGATCTTCAAGAGCCCTGGGCTGTCACCGGCGACGGTGGCGCCGGTCTGGCAGGCGGCGCAGGCCATCGGCTTGTGGGTGGGCGGCGAACTGGATCTGTTTGCCCATGCACTGCGTACGCTGCAGGCGGAGCGTGGTTATGCCCCCAAGGTGTTGGCCATCACCGGCACCAATGGCAAGACCACCACGACAGCACTGACCGGCCAGCTGGTTGCGCATGCCGGCAAGACGGTGGCAGTGGCCGGCAACATCGGCCCCACCCTGCTCGATACCTTGGCCCAGCACCTTGACGCCGCCACCTTGCCGGAGGTGTGGGTGCTTGAACTCTCCAGCTTCCAGCTTGAGGGCGTGCAAGGCTTCGAGCCCACTGCGGCGGTGGTGCTGAACCTGAGCCAGGATCACCTGGACTGGCATGGCAGCATGGCGGCTTACGCTGCGGCCAAGGCCCGGATCTTCGGTGAGAAGGGTCTGCTGGTGCTTAATCGCGACGACCCGGTGGTGATGGCCATGCTGCCCGAGCCGGTGCGCGTGAAGCTGCAGAAGCCGCAGTGGCGCGAGTACGTGACCTTTGGCCTGGAAATGCCGCAGCGCCCGGGCGACTTCGGCATCGAGATCGTCAACGGCATGGCCTGGCTGGTGCGGGCCATGGAAGCGGACGAGACGCAGAAACGCAAGCGTGGCGAAGAGGTGGAGCTGTTCGTGCAGCGCCTGATGCCGGCCGATGCGCTGCGTATCCGCGGGCGGCACAACGCCACCAATGCGCTGGCCGCGCTGGCGCTGGCCCAGGCGGCGGGCTGCAGCCTGGCGAGCATGCTGTACGGCCTGCGCGAATATCGGGGTGAGCCGCATCGTGTGGAGCCGGTGGCCATCGTCCAGGAGGTTGAATACTTCGACGACAGCAAGGGCACGAACGTTGGCGCCACCGTGGCCGCCCTCGCCGGCCTGGGCGCCGAGCGCAAGATCGTCGTCATCCTGGGCGGCGACGGCAAGGGGCAGGACTTCGCGCCGCTGGCGCCGCCGGTGGCGCGGCATGCACGTGCCGTGGTGTTGATTGGCCGCGATGCGCCGGTCATCCGCTCTGCGCTGGAAGGTTGTGGCGTGCCCGTGCTGGACGCCGCCAGCCTGCCGCAGGCCGTGCAGCTGGCCAGCCAGCGGGCGCATGCGGGCGATGCGGTGCTGTTGTCGCCGGCCTGCGCCAGCTTCGACATGTTCGACAACTACGAGCACCGCGCACGGGTCTTTGTCGAGGCCGTGCAGGCGCTGGCGCAGGACGCCGGTGTGGCGGAAGGGGGCATGGCGTGAGCAGCTTGGCGCAGCGCTTGACCGGTTGGCTGGGCGGCATGGGGCGTCCGGCGGGCGATGCCTTGCCGGTGCGGTTGGGTGGTATGCGCGGCGGTGGTGCAGGCAGCGCGCCGGTGCGAATGGCCGGCTTCGACCAGGCCTTGGTCTGGGTCTGCGTGGCGCTGCTGGTCTGGGGGCTGGTGATGGTGTATTCCGCGTCGATTGCGATGCCGGACAACCCGAAATTCGCCCGCTATGCCCACACCCACTTTCTGACGCGGCACATGCTGTCATTGGTGGTGGCCTTCGTCGCCGCCCTGGTCGCCTTCCAGGTGCCGGTGGAGACCTGGGAGAAGGTGGCACCCTGGCTGTTTGTCATTTCCCTGGTGCTGCTGATTGCCGTGCTGATTCCTGGCATCGGCAAGGGTGTCAACGGCGCGCGGCGCTGGATTGCGCTGGGCATCATGAACTTCCAGCCCTCTGAACTGGCCAAGTTCGCGGTCCTGCTCTACGCGGCCGACTACATGGTGCGCAAGATGGACGTGAAGGAACGCTTCTTCCGCGCCGTGTTGCCGATGGCGGTGGCCGTGGCCGTGGTGGGCTTGCTGCTGCTGGCCGAGCCCGACATGGGGGCCTTCATGGTGATCGCGGTGATCGCCATGGGCATTCTGTTCCTGGGCGGTGTCAATGCCCGCATGTTCTTCCTGATCGCGGCCATCCTGGTGGTTGCCTTCAGCATGATGATTGCCTTCAGCGAATGGCGGCGCGAACGCATCTTTGCCTACCTGAATCCCTGGGATGAAAAACATACCTTGGGCAAGGGCTACCAGCTGTCGCACTCGCTGATCGCCATCGGCCGCGGCGAGGTCTTCGGCGTCGGCCTCGGGGGTAGCGTGGAAAAGCTGCACTGGCTGCCGGAGGCGCATACCGACTTCTTGCTGGCAGTGATCGGCGAGGAGTTCGGCTTCATCGGTGTGCTGACCGTCATCGTGCTGTTCCTGTGGCTGACGCGCCGCATCATGCACATCGGCCGTCAGGCGATTGCCTTGGACCGCGTTTTCGCCGGCCTGGTGGCGCAGGGTGTCGGCGTGTGGATCGGCTTCCAGGCCTTCATCAACATGGGCGTGAACCTGGGCGCCCTGCCGACCAAGGGCCTGACCCTGCCGCTGATGAGCTACGGCGGCTCGGCCATCCTGATGAACCTGGTGGCGATCGCCGTCGTGCTGCGGATTGATTATGAAAACAGACAACTCATGCACGGAGGCCGTGTATGAGCAAGTGCGCGCTGATCATGGCCGGCGGCACGGGCGGGCATATCTTCCCCGGCTTGGCGGTGGCCGAGGCCTTGCGTGAGCGTGGCTGGCGTGTGCACTGGCTGGGCAATACCAAGGGCATGGAAGCGACGTTGGTGCCACCGCGCGGCTTCCCCTTCGAGACCATCGACTTCTCCGGCGTGCGCGGCAAGGGCCTGACCACGCTGGCACTGCTGCCGCTGCGCCTGCTCAAGTCCTTCTGGCAGAGCATCCAGGTCATCCGTCGTGTGCGGCCGGACGTGGTGGTGGGTCTGGGCGGCTACATCACCTTCCCGGCCGGCCTCATGGGTGTGCTGCTGGGCAAGCCGCTGGTGCTGCACGAGCAGAACTCGGTGGCCGGCATGGCCAACAAAGTGCTGGCCGGTGTGGCGGACCGTGTCTTCACAGCCTTCCCAGGTGCACTCAAGGGGGCGCGCTGGGTCGGCAATCCCTTGCGCGCGCCCTTCCTGCAGCAGCCGGAGCCGGCCGCACGTTTTGCCGGCCGCAGCGGCCCGCTGCGCCTGCTGGTGGTCGGTGGCAGCCTGGGGGCCAAGGCCCTCAACGACATCGTGCCGCAGGCACTGGCCTTGATTCCGCTTGAGCAGCGGCCGCGCGTGACGCACCAGAGCGGCGCCAAGCAGATCGATGCGCTGCGAGCCAACTACGCTGCGGCCGGCGTTGAGGCCGAGTTGACGCCCTTCATCGAGGACACCGCGAAGGCCTTTGCCGATGCCGACCTGATCGTCTGCCGTGCCGGTGCCAGCACCGTGACCGAGATCGCGGCGGTTGGCGCGGCGGCGGTGTTTGTGCCCTTCCCGGCGGCGGTGGACGACCACCAGACCGCCAACGCCCGCTTCCTGGTTGATCAGGGCGCCGGCCAGATGCTGCCGCAAAAAGACATGACCCCTGAACGCCTGGCTGAGTTGCTGCAAAAAACAGAGCGGCCTGCGCTTGTTGCACAAGGGGAAAAAGCCAAAACGCTGGCCAAAACAGACGCGACGGCCCAGGTGGTTGCCGCCTGTGAGGAGTTGAGCCGATGAAACACGCGATCAAACACATCCATTTCGTCGGCGTGGGCGGCTCCGGCATGTCCGGCATTGCCGAGGTACTGCACAACCTGGGCTACGTTATCTCTGGTTCCGACCTGGCCGACAGTGCCACGTTGCAACGCCTGGCGGCGCTGGGCATCACGACCTGCGTCGGCCATGCAGCGGCGAACATTGCGGGCGCCGATGCGGTGGTCACCTCCACCGCGGTGAAGCCAGACAACCCCGAGGTGCTGGCGGCGCGGGAGCGCAAGATCCCGATCGTGCCGCGTGCCGTCATGCTGGCCGAGCTGATGCGCCTCAAGCAGGGCATCGCGATTGCCGGCACGCACGGCAAGACCACCACCACCAGCCTGGTGGCCAGTGTGCTGGCCGAGGCCGGGTTGGACCCGACCTTCGTGATTGGCGGGCGTCTGAACAGTGCCGGCGCCAACGCGCGGCTGGGCCAGGGTGACTACATCGTGGTCGAGGCAGACGAGAGTGACGCCTCCTTCCTCAACCTGCTGCCGGTGATGGCGGTCGTGACCAACATCGACGCCGACCACATGGAGACCTACGGCCATGACTTCGGCAACCTGAAAAAGGCTTTTGTCGACTTCCTGCACCGCATGCCTTTCTATGGCACCGCCATCCTGTGTACCGATGATGCTGCGGTGCGCGAGATTGCCACCGAGGTGAACTGTCCCATCACGAGCTACGGCATGAACGAAGGTGCCCAGGTGCGGGCCCTCAACGTGCGGGCCGTCGGGGGCCAGATGCACTTCACCGTGCAGCGCCGCAACGGGGTGGTGCTGCCGGACCTGGAGGTGGTGCTCAACCTGGCGGGTCGCCACAACGTGCTCAACGCCCTGTCGGCGATTGCGGTAGCGGCGGAGCTCGACGTTCCTGACGCCGCGCTGCTCAAGGCGCTGGCCGAGTTCAAGGGCGTGGGCCGGCGCTTCCAGCGCTACGGCGAGGTGCCAGCCAAAGCCGGCGGCAGCTTCACGCTGATCGACGACTACGGCCACCACCCGGTGGAGATGGCGGCCACGCTGGCGGCGGCCCGCGGCGCCTTTCCGGGTCGACGCCTGGTGCTGGCCTTTCAGCCACACCGCTACACGCGCACGCGTGATTGCTTCGAGGATTTCGTCAAGGTGATCGGCGAGGCCGACGCCGTGTTGCTGGCCGAGGTCTATGCGGCCGGCGAAGCGCCCATCGTGGCCGCGGATGGCCGCGCCCTGGCGCGCGCGCTGCGCGTGGCGGGCAAGGTGGAGCCGGTGTTCGTGGATGACATCGCCGCCATGCCACAGGCGATTGCGGACAACGCGCGTGATGGCGACGTGGTGATGTGTATGGGGGCTGGCTCCATCGGGGGTGTGCCCGCCAAAGTGGTGGCGCTGCAAGGCGCTGGACAGAAGTGAGTGAGGACCAAGTGAATCTGGGGAAAGTAGCGGTGCTGATGGGCGGGGCGTCCGCCGAGCGAGACATTTCGATCATGTCGGGTACCGGTGTGCTCAAGGCGCTGCAGTCGCGTGGGGTGGATGCCCACCCCTTCGATCCGGCGCACCGCGATCTGGGTGAGCTCAAGCGCGACGGCTTTGCGCGCTGCTTCATCGCGCTGCACGGCCGTTTCGGTGAAGACGGCACGGTGCAGGGAGCGCTGGAGCTGCTGGGCATACCCTACACCGGCTCGGGCGTGATGGCCTCGGCCATCGCCATCGACAAGGTGATGACCAAGCGCATCTGGCGCTCGGAAGGGTTGCCGACCCCGGCCTGGAAACTGGTGGCCAGCGCCGAGGCCACGCGCGCCGCATTTGTCGAACTGGGCAGTCCGATGATCGTCAAGCCGGCGCGCGAGGGCTCGTCGATCGGTCTGACCAAGGTGCAGTCGCTCGACGAATGCGATGCGGCCTACGCACGCGCCGCGCAGGAGGACGAGCAGGTGCTGTGCGAACAGTTCATCAGCGGTGACGAGGTGACGGTGCCGGTGCTGGGCAGTGGCGTCCAGGCGCGCGCGCTGCCGGTGATCCGCATCGTGGCGCCGGACGGCAACTACGACTACCAGAACAAGTACTTCACCGACGACACGCAGTACCTCGTGCCATGTGGTCTGCCGGACGGCGAAGAGGCGCAGATCCAGCAGCTGGTGCTCCAGGCCTACAGCGTGCTGGGCTGCCGCGGCTGGGCCCGGGCCGATGTGATGATCGATGCCCGTAGCCGCCGTCCCTACCTGCTGGAGATCAACACCGCACCCGGCATGACCGGGCATTCGCTTGTGCCGATGTCGGCGCGCGCCGCCGGCATCAGCTACGAAGAACTGTGCGTGCAGCTGCTGCAGGCCGCCACGCTCGACCATCCGCAGGAGCAGGGATGACCCACAACCTGCCCGTCCCGCTCGACGTCCGCCTCATGAACGTGGTGGCCAGCCTGCTGCTGGTTGCGTTCGTGTTGCTGGCGCTGAGCGCGGCGGCAGGCTGGGCCATGGCGCATCCGGTGTTCGCCATCCGCGGCGTGACGGTGACCGGTGACGTCAGCCACAACAACGCGCTCACACTGCGGGCCAATGTGGCGCCGCAGCTCAAGGGCACCTTCCTCACCATCGACCTGAAGGCCGCGCGGGCCGCTTTCGAATCCATGCCCTGGGTGCGACGCGCCGTCGTGCGGCGCGAGTTCCCCAACCGCCTACGGGTCATCCTGCAAGAGCACCAGGCCGTCGGCTACTGGGGCGACGAGGGCGATTCGACGCTGGTCAACAGTTATGGCGAGGTGTTCGAGGCCAACACCGGCGAAGTCGAGCAGGACGCTTTGCCGCACCTGGAGGGGCCGCAAGGCCAGTCGGCCCAGGTGCTGGCGATGTACCGGGCGCTGCAGCCGCTGTTCGAGGCCAAGGACCTGTCCATCGAGACGCTGGAACTGACCGGGCGGGGCAGCTGGCGCGCCCGCCTGGATACCGGCGCGGTGATCGAACTCGGGCGCGACGGAGAACCCGACGTGGTGGCCCGCACGCAGCGCTTCCTACAGACCATGACGCAGGTGAGCGCGCGCTACGGTCGCACCGTCACGTCGCTGGAGTCGGCCGACCTGCGGCACCAGGGCGGTTATGCCATCCGGCTGCGTGGTGTGAGCACCGTGCTGCCCGAGGCAGCGAAGGCAGTGAAGAAGTAAAGAACGACAGAGCGAGTAATACAGACACACAGGACCGCATATGGCAAAAGAGTACAAAGACCTGGTTGTCGGGCTGGACATCGGCACCGCCAAGGTGATGGCGGTGGTGGCCGAGGTGCTGCCCAATGGTGAACTCAAGCTCGCCGGCCTCGGCGTGGCGCCGAGCAACGGCTTGAAGCGCGGGGTGGTGGTCAACATCGACGCCACGGTGCAGAGCATCCAGCAGGCACTGAAAGAAGCCGAGCTGATGGCCGACTGCAAGATCACGCGCGTCTACACCGGCATCACCGGCAGCCACATCCGCGGTATCAACTCCAGCGGCATGGTGGCGGTGAAAGACCGTGAGGTGACGGCCGCCGACGTGGCGCGTGTGGTGGAGACCGCCAAGGCCATCAACATCTCGACCGACCAGCGTCTGCTGCTGGTGGAGCCGCAGGAATTCATCATCGACGGCCAGGACGTGCGCGAGCCCATCGGCATGAGCGGCATTCGATTGGAGGCCAAGGTGCATATCGTCACCGGCGCGCAGAGCGCGGCCGAGAACATCATCAAGTGCGTGCGCCGCTGCGGCCTGGAGGTCGAGCAGCTGATGCTCAACCCGCTGGCCTCCAGCCTGTCGGTGCTGACCGAAGACGAAAAGGAACTCGGCGTGGCCTGCGTCGACATTGGCGCCGGTACCACCGACGTGGCGATCTTCACCAACGGCGCCATCCGCCACACGGCGGTAATCCCGATCGCCGGCGACCTGATCACCAGCGACATCGCCATGGCGCTGCGCACGCCGACCAAGGACGCCGAGGACATCAAGGTGGAAAGCGGTTACGCCAAGCAGCTGCTGGCCGACCCCGAGGTGCAGGTGGAGGTGCCGGGCCTGGGCGACCGTGG
>JAYRLJ010000051.1:0-13774 GCA_041905305.1 Hylemonella sp.
TTCCTTGTTCAAATTAAGCAGCCTCAACCTCAATGGCATCCGTTCTGCCACCAGCAAGGGGCTTGAAGCCTGGCTCGACGCCACCAGACCGGATTGTATTTGCGTGCAGGAAGTGAAGGCTCAGGCGGCTGACGTGGCCGGGCGCTTCGAGCAGCTGTCGGGCCTGCAGGGCTACTTCCACTTTGCCGAGAAAAAGGGCTACTCCGGCGTGGGCATCTACACGCGCCATGAGCCCAGCGAGGTGCGCATCGGCTACGGCTCACCCGAGTTCGACGCCGAGGGCCGCTACGTCGAACTGCGCTTCGACACCCCGCAGCGCAAGCTGTCACTCATCAGCTGCTACTTCCCCAGCGGCTCCTCGGGCGAGGAGCGCCAGCAGGCCAAGTTCCGCTTCCTCGACGAGATCTACCCGCACCTGCAGGAACTGCGGGCCGAGCGCGAATTCATCCTCTGCGGCGACGTCAACATCGCGCACAAGGAGATGGATCTGAAGAACTGGAAGGGCAACCTGAAGAACTCCGGCTTTCTGCCCGAGGAACGCGCCTGGATGACGAAGCTGCTAGAAGAGGGCGGCCTGGTGGATGTCTACCGCCACCTGCAGCCCGACGCCACGGACGCGGCCTACACCTGGTGGAGCAACCGCGGCCAAGCTTATGCCAAGAACGTGGGCTGGCGCATCGATTACCACTTGGCAACGCCGGCACTGGCGGCCACTGCCAAGGAGGCCGCCGTCTACAAAGATGTCAAGTTCTCGGACCACGCGCCGCTCACCATCGCGTACGCGCATCGCCTGTGAGGTGCAGCCGCACTGCGGCCGCCGGATGTTGTCAGGGGCTGGCCGTCGGCTGGTATCGCCGCCAGCTACCCAGCTCGGTGATGTCCGTCGCCCCAACCGTCGCCGCCGCTTCGCAGAGGAAGCCGTGCACCGTTGTTCCGTCCTCGAGCCGCACTGTCCCGATGGCCAGCGGGGCCGGCACGCCGGCGACGAAGCTGCCGAACTCGGCCATGGGGAGTTCCCACACCTCCATCTCGATGGCACTGCCGCCCTCATTCACGCGCACCAGGCCCGGCCGATGCGGTGGCCCGCCCGGCAGGGCATAGAAGCGATAGTCAGGTGCGGACTTGACCTGAGCCACCAGCCTGCCCTGCCGGCTGGTCAACTGCCCGTTGAGCGGCAACCCGGAGAGATGGGCGCCGCAGACCGCGACCCGCACCATGCCACCCGGCAGGCAGGCGGCACCGATAGCGTCCGGCAAGGGATGCTGCGTTGCCCCCAGCATGCCACCGAGCGCCCGCTGCATGCGGCCGGCCAGGCGCAGCAAGGGGCCGTCCTGACCGCAGGGTGCGAAGACAGTGACCCCGAGCGGCAGGCCATCGGCGCGAAACCCCGCCGGCACCGCGGTTGCCGCGTAGTCGAGCAGGTTCATGAAGTTGGTGTAATAGCCCAGGTTGGAGTTGAGGCGGATCGGGTCCGCCAGCATGTCGGCAATCGTGTAGATGGTGCCGGCGGTCGGCGTCAGGATGACGTCAACCATGCCCCAGACGGCGTCGCAACGGCGTTTCGCCTCCTTCAAGCGGTAGCCGTAGGCATAGGCATCGGCGGCCGACCAACGCTTTGCCCCGCCGATGATGGTCTGGATCACCGGCAGCGACGCCTGGGGCTGCGCGTCAAAGAACTCCCGGATGGCAGCGTAACGCTCAGCTACCCACGGCCCGTCATAGAGCAGCTTCGCGGTTTCAAGAAATGGTGCCAGGTCAATCTCGACGCATACGCCGCCCAGGCCCTGGATACGCTCGAGCGACTCAAAGTAAAGGCGCCTGGCCTCGGCATCGCCAAAGAACTCCAGCTGCGACGGCTTGGCCACACCGACGCGAAACGTCGCCGCGCGACCGAAGTCGAAATGGTGTCCCGTCACCGGGCGGGCGAACGGATCGTGCGCATCATAGGCACCCGCCACCGTCATCACCGTCTCCGCATCCGGCGCCGTGAGCGCGAAGATCGAGACCGTGTCGAGGCTGCGGCAGGCTGGCACCACACCGGACGCGGAGATCCAGCCCAGGCTGGGCTTGTGGCCGATGAGGTTGTTGAAGGCGGCCGGCACCCGCCCGGAGCCGGCAGTGTCGGTGCCCAGGGCAAAGCTGACGTAGCCTTTGGCCACGGCCACGGCGGAACCGGAGCTGGAGCCGCCGGACACATAGTCGGCGTTGAAGGCATTGCGGCACGCGCCCCACGGTGAGCGCGTGCCGTTGAGCCCGGTGGCGAACTGGTCAAGATTGGTCTTGCCCACCGGGATGGCACCAGCCTCGATCAGGCGCTGCACGACAAAGGCACTGCTTTGCGGGACGTAGGCAAATTCGCGGCAGCCCGCAGTCGTGGGCACGCCGCTCAGATCAATGTTGTCCTTGATCGCAAAGGGAATTCCGTAGAGCGGCAGGGCCGCCGGGTCCTTGTCCGCCAACGCGCGCGCGTAGCTGCGAATCCGGTCAGCCGGCAAGCGCGTGATCCAGACCTGGTTCGGATCCGCTGCGGTGCGCTCAATGATGCTTTCCGCCAGCTGCTCCGGCGTCAAGGAGCCGCGCCGATAGGCCGCGCGCAGGCTGCTGATATCCAAGCTTTCCATGGTCAACCCTCCTCCTCGATCACCAGCAGGTCCTGGCCTGCGGCCACTGCAGCACCTTCACGGCAGAACAGGTGCGTCAAACGGCCGGCGCAGGGCGCCAGCACCGATATCTCCATCTTCATGGACTCGACAACCACCAGCGTCTGCCCCTGCTCGACGCGATCGCCAACCTGCGCATCGAGCTTCCACACGCTGCCTGCGACGTGGGTTGCCACAGGACGCGCATTCGGCGGCAGGTCGAGCTCACTGTCGGCCCCGGCCTCAGCCACGGTGTCGTCCGTGGCAACCACGTCCTGGCCGGCCGCCTTCCAGCGCTCCCGCTCCGCGTCGAAGGCGACTTGCTGGCGCTGCTTGAAGGCGGCGATGGCATCCGCCTCGGCGGCCAGGAAGCGGCGGTAGTCGCGCAGCCTGAAACGCCCGGGCTCGATCCGGAGCCGGAACTTGCCGGCCACAAAATCCTCGCGCAACTTCAGCAATTCCTCGCGCCCCACCGGATAGAAACGGATGCGGTCGAAGAAACGCAGCAGCCAAGGCTGGGTGAAGTCAGCCGTGACCTTGTGGCGGTTCCACATCTGCACGGTGCGACCGACGAACTGATAGCCGCCTGGTCCCTCCATGCCATAGACGCACAAATAGGCGCCGCCGATGCCGACGGCATTCTCCGGCGTCCAAGTGCGGGCCGGGTTGTACTTGGTCGTGACCAGACGGTGGCGCGGATCGAGCGGCGTGGCCACCGGCGCTCCGAGGTAGACATCGCCCAAACCCATCACGAGGTACTCCGCCTCGAACACGATGTTCTGCACGTCGGCAATGCTGTCAAGACCGTTGATGCGACGGATGAACTCGATGTTGCTCGGGCACCAGGGCGCGTCCGGCCGCACGGACTGCATGTACTTCTCGATCGCCAGACGCGTGGCAGGGTCATCCCAGGACAGCGGCAGATGTACCACGCGGGACTCGACCTCCAGATCGTCAAGCGCAGGCAGCGCCTCTTCCAGCCCGACCACTGCCGCGATCAGCGCGTCCTGCTCCACATGGCGGGGATCGAAGTGCACCTGCAGCGAGCGGATGCCGGGCGTGAGTTCGAGCACGCCTGCCAGACGCCCGCGTGCCATCTCCCTCTGCAGCGCCTGCATCAGGGCCTGGATGCGGAAGCGCAGCTCCAGATCGAGCACCGGTGGTCCCATCTCGATGAGCAGATTTGCATCGCCCGACTGGCGGATCACCAGCGCCGGTTTCTCACCCTCGGCCGGCAGCTGACGCAGGATCGGCGACGGCAGTTGATCCAGCGACGACGGCAGCGTCGCAAACGCAGGCTGGGTCAAGGAGGCGATGGCGGCGTCCTGGGCCCGCTGCATCGCGTTGGCGGCACGGCGCATCAAGGGCTGGAAGCGCACGCGATCGCCGGGTTTGAGCTGCCCTATTTTCCACAGTTCGGCCTGGACGATGGTCACCGGACAGACGAAGCCGCCCAGGCTGGGGCCGTCCGGCCCCAGGATCACCGGCATGTCGCCGGTGAAATCCACGGCCCCGACCGCGTACGCGTTGTCATGGATGTTCGACGGGTGCAGCCCCGCCTCGCCACCGTCCGGCCGGGCCCATTGCGGGCGCGGACCGATCAGGCGCACACCGGTGCGCGATGAGTTGTAGTGCACCTCCCAGGCAGTTGCGAAGAAGGTCGCCATGTCGGCGTCGGTAAAGAAATCCGGTGCGCCATGCGGCCCGTAGAGAACGCCGATCTCCCACTCGTGCGTGAGCGGCGTGCGCAGTTCAACACGCAAGGCCGAACGGCGGCGTGCGCTGCGCAGGTTGTCGGCATGGGCGGGCTGGATCGCCAGCACATCGCCGCTCCGCAGGGTGCGGCCGCCATGACCGCCGAACTGTCCAAGCGTGAAGGTCGAGCGCGAGCCCAGGTACTCGGGCACCTGCAAACCGCCCTGCACCGCGAGGTAGGCACGCAACCCGGCCCCGGCGATAGCACCCAAACGCAGGATACTGCCCGCCTCGACGGCGCGTGCCTGCCAGGCCGGAAAGGCTTCTCCGTCGAGGGTGGCTTCCATCGCGGCTCCGGCCAGCGCAACCACCGCGTCGCAGTTGAACTGCAGCGTCGGTCCGTTGGCGGTCAGCTCCAGCGTCGCGGCTCGGTCGTCGTTGCCGACCAGACGGTTCGCCAACCGATGCGACAGTGCATCCATCGGGCCGGAGGGCGGCACCCCCACATCCCAGTAGCCCTGCCGACCCGGCCAGTCCTGGATGGTGGACTGCACACCCGGCTCGATCACGTCGATGGTGCCCGGCCGGTAGTTAAAGCCGTTGAGCATACGCGTCGTCTGCCGCCCGGCAACGAAATCAGGTGTGGCGAGCACCTGCGCCAGATAGGCACGGTTGGTTTCGATACCTGCCACTTCGCTGTCCTGCAGCGCGGCAATCAGTCGGCGGCGGGCCGCCTCGCGGTTCGGGCCGCGGGCGATCAGCTTGGCCAGCATCGGGTCGTAGTTGGGCGGCACCACGCTGCCGCTCACCACCCAGCCGTCAACCCGAATGTCGTCGGGGAAGCGCACCGCAGTCAGCAGGCCGGCCGAGGGCTGAAAGTTCTTGTTCGGATCTTCGGCGTAGAGGCGCACCTGGATGGCCGCCCCCTGGGGACGAATGGCGAAGCCGGCCAGGTCCGGCAGCTCGTCGGCAGCCAGGCGCACCATCCATTCGACGAGGTCGATGCCGGTCACCTCTTCGGTCACCCCATGCTCCACCTGCAGACGGGTATTGACTTCTAGAAAGTAGAACTCGCCGGAACCGGCGTCGTACACGAACTCGACCGTGCCGGCGGAACGGTAGTTCACCGCCCGGCCGAGCCGTACTGCGGTGTCAAGCAGGCGGCGGCGCTGCGCCGCCGTGAGTCCGGGTGCCGGCGTCTCCTCGACCACTTTCTGGTTGCGTCGCTGCACCGAACAGTCGCGCTCGCCGAGCGCGACCACCTGCCCGCGGCCGTCGCCGAACAGCTGCACCTCGATGTGGCGGGCCTGCTCGACATACTTTTCGAGGTAGATGCCCGCTTCCTTGAAATTGGCACGCGCCAGGCGGTCGACTGCGGCATAGGCCTCAGCCAGCTCATCCTCGCTCCAGATCAACCGCATGCCGATGCCGCCGCCACCGGCCGTACTCTTGAGCATCACCGGGTAGCCGATGCGCCGCGCCTCCGCCGTCGCATGGCCGGCATCGGCCAGCAGGCCGGAGCCCGGCAGCAGCGGCACACCGTTGTGCTGCGCCAATTCGCGCGCCGTGTGCTTCAAGCCGAAGGCTCGCATCTGGGCGCCGGTGGGGCCGATGAAGACAATGCCGGCGCGCTCGCAGGCGTCAGCAAAGTCGGGGTTCTCGGACAGGAAACCGTAACCGGGATGGATGGCCTCGGCGCCGCACTGGCGCGCGATCTCGATGATGCGCTCGGCACGCAGATAGCTTTCTGCCGCCGGCGCGGGCCCGAGCAGGTAGGCCTCGTCGGCCTCAAGCACATGCCGCGCGCTGGCGTCCGCCTCGGAATACACGGCCACCGAGGCAATGCCAAGCCGCTTGAGCGTGCGCTGGATGCGGCAGGCGATGGCGCCCCGGTTGGCAATCAGTACTTTCTTGAACATGCTCCACCTCTGGCGGGCCGTCCCGCCTGTCGTCGATGCTTCAGCGGGTCGTCCCGCGAGGCGCTGCCGTCAGTCCGGATTCCAGACCAGAAACCGTGCTGGGGTCGGGTTGTAGGCGTTGCAGGGGTTGTTGAGCTGCGGGCAGTTCGACACCAGCATCAGGATGTCCATCTCGGCCCGGAGCTCGACGTACTTGCCTGGCGCCGAGACGCCGTCGGCAAAGGTCAGCTGGCCATCCGCCGTCACCGGCACGTTCATGAAGAAATTGACGTTGGGCACCAGGTCACGCTTGCCCAGGCCGATGTCGGCCTCCTGCAGTGCGATCAGGTAGTTGTCGCGGCAGCTGTGCATGAACTTCTTCTGCAGCGCATAGCGCACGGTGTTGCTCTCCGCCGCGCAGGCGCCGCCCAGCGTATCGTGGCGGCCGCAGGTGTCGGCGACGATGGTGAGCATTGGGCGCGCCTCGTCGCTGTAGAGCACGGAGCCGGTCGTGAGGTAGATGCCCCCCTGGCGCAGCAGCGTCTCGGTGGCGCTGTAATGCTCGGCCGGATCGTCCGCGTTGTAGAAGATCACGTCCACAGCCTGGTTGCCTTCGAGGTCGACGATGCGCAAGGTCTGGCCGCGCTGCACGCGCAGCAGGTAGGGCTCGCCGGCCGCCACCGTGTGATCGATGACGGCGGTCGCGGGATCCAGGCTGCTTTCCCGGATACGGATGGCGCTGGCAGTCATGGTCGTCCTCCTCAGGCGAGATACAGCATGTCGCTGTTGTGAAGCGCGCGCGCGTTTTCCGGCCGGAAGGCGCGGCAGTAGTCGTCCCTCGGCGCCTGGCCGGAACGCCACAACGCCAGACCGATGCGCTTGGGGCTGTAGGTCGGCGCCGGGTCGAGCGGATGGGGCGCGGTCGAGAAGGCGAGGATCACCTCCATGTCGAAGCGCAGATCGACGAAGTCGCCTGCCTTGGCGTGCCCGGGAACGTAGGCAAAACGCCCCTCGTCGTCCACCGTCACCTTGGAGAAGAAGTTGACCGGCGCGATCAGATCGCGCTTGCCGAGCCCGTACTTGCCAATCTCGATCAGCAGACCGGTCCGCCCGGAGCGGAACATGCCGTTGCGAAACGCCTGGTAGCGCTGCTCGCCGTATTTCTCGGCCATGCGCGTGTCGTCCAGCAGTAGTCCGAACGGGTCGTGCCAGCCCAGGCTGTCGGCCGTGATCGACGCCAGCGCGCGGCCCATGTCGCTCATCAGCACATGGCCGCGCGTGTAGTGCGCCGTGTGCTGCGCCTTCAGCGAGTCCGGCATGTTGTAACGTTCCAGCTTCTCGCGTGCCGAGTAGAGAACCGCGCTCAGATTGGCGCCATCCTCCAGCGCCACGACGCGCAGCGTGGTGCCGCGCGGCAGAACATAGGACCAGTGGCCGCCGCCCGGCACCAGCTCGGAAAAAAGGACGCTGCGACCGGCGAGGTCCGGGGCGAACTGGCGCCAGAGCTCCGGCGCATCGACGGCCATAGCGGATGGCAGCGTGTCAGCAGTTTCGGTGTGGGCTTTCATCATGACTCCTTCTTCTTGCCGCCTGGCGTGTGCAGCGGGGGAATCGCCCCGGCCAGCAGTTGCAGGCGGCCGGTGATGACGCCGCGCTGGGCGATCATCTCGTCGGCAATCGCCTGCAGCTTGTGAGCCGGCCCCTGCGCCAGCAGCACTTCCAGCATCCGGTCTTCGGTCAGGTGCACGTGCAGCGAACTGATGATCTCGTCGATGTGCCGGTACTGCAGGTCGGCCAGCCGCCCCTGCAGGCCGCGCGTGGCGCGGTTGTACAGCAGCGTGAGCGTGCCGGCCATGACCTCCTCGCCCAGGCTGCGCTTGTGCTCGGCGAGCTGGTAGTTGACCATCTCGCCGATGGCCTGCGAACGGCTGCCGTAGCCGCGCATCTCGACCATGCGGTCGAGCTGCGCCAGCAGGTCCGGCGGCAGCGAAATGCTGATGCGGCTGACCCCGGAGGAGGTTTCGCGCGGAATGGCGGCCATCGTCGTTTCTCTCGCCCGTTCAGAACATGTAGCTATAGCGCTCGGTCTCCCACTGGCTGACCGACAGGTGGTAGGACTCCCACTCCTGGCTCTTGTAGCGGATGAACTCGTCACGCAGCTCCTTGCCCAGCACGGCCTCCATCAGTGGATCGGCGGCGAATGCCGCCACCGCCTCCTGCAGCGTCTGCGGCAGAAACTCGATGCCGCGCGCGCGCCGCTCCTCCTCGGAGATGGCATACAGGTTGTCCTCGTTCGGCCGCCCCGGGTCGAGGCCCTCGCGGATGCCCTCGAGGCCGGCAGCCAACACCAGCGTCGCCGCAAGGTAGGGGTTGACCGCGCCGTCGGCGTTGCGCGACTCGCAGCGGCCGCCGCCCGCCGGGATACGGACGGAGTTGGTGCGGTTGTTCGAGCCGTAGGAGTTGAACACCGGCGCCCAGGAGAAGTAGCTCATGGCGCCGCGACGCACCAGGCGCTTGTAGCTGTTCACCGTCGGCGCGAACACGGCGCACAAGGCGCGGCCATGCTTGAGGATGCCAGCAACGAACTGGTAGCCGAGCCGGGTCAGTCCGATGCCATGCGGGTCGTCTTTCGGGTCGCAGGCGAACAGGTTCTGGCCGTTGCTCAGGTCGTAGAGCGACATGTTGAAGTGCGCGCCGTTGCCGGTCTTGTCGGCGAAGGGTTTGGGCATCATCGTCGCCAGCAGCCCCTGCTCGCGCGCATAGTGCTTGGCCATGAAGCGGAAGAAGGTCAACCGGTCGCAGGTGGTCAGCGCGTCGGCGTACTGGAAGTCGAATTCGAACTGGCCGTTGGCGTCTTCGTGGTCGAAGGAGTAGAGATCCCAGCCGAGCGCGTTGATTGCGCTGGCCATCTGATCGAGCCATGCAAAGTTGTTGGTGAAGCCGCGCACGTCGTAGCACGGCTTGCTCAGCTTGTCTTCTGCATCCGGCACGGTCAGGCGGCCGTCGGCCTCCTGGCGCAGCAGGAACACTTCGCATTCGATGCCCAGGTTCATGCCGTAACCCAGCTTGGCCGCCTCGGCGAGCTGGTTCTGCAACGCAACGCGGGTATTGAGCGCGTAAGGCTTGCCCTTGAAATGGTTGTCGGCCGGGATCCAGGCGATCTTCGGCTCCCAGGGCAGCTGGATCAGCCGGCTGAAATCGGGTACGGACGTCAGCTCGTCGTCGTTGGGCGCCTGGCCGAGACCGTCGAGTGCGTAGCCGGTGTAGCGCTCGGACCCCTTGGCCATATGGGCCAGATGATGCAGCGGCACGACCTTGGCCTTAGGCACGCCGTGGATGTCGACGTAGGCGCCAATGCAGTACTTCACGCCCTTGTCGGCCAGTTCTTTCTCCAGGCGTGCGATGTCGAAGTTACGTTCGTGGATCATGGGTTTTCCTTGGTAGCGTGTTGCAGGGATGGCGTCGCCAGGACGTCGAAATAGGAAGCGTCGAGTGGCGGCGTCTCGGCACAGCCGCGTCGCACCAGCGCCGCCAGATCCTCGACCAGCCAGCCGAACCACTGGCGTCCCTTGTCGGCCGTGGCCTGGCTCGGGCGTCCGGTGACGCCGTTGCGGCTGGTGCGGTTGACCGGGTGCGGAAAGACGCAGCAGGCGGTGCGGTCCTCGTCGTCGGCTGCGGCCAGCCGCTGCGGCCGCACCAGGGCAGGCGCGACGGCGAGCATCAGCGAGGTCTCGGCATCGTTGGCATGCCAGTCCGCTGCATCGGCGAAATGGAACTCGCGCACCCGCTCGCTGAGCTGGGCGGTGTTGATGACGGCCACCATCAGGTCGTCATGCTCGGCACGCAGCATTTCGAGCGCACAACGCAACGGCGCCGCGTTGGTGACGTGGGCATTGACGATGAACAGCCGGCGCACGCCGCCGTGGTAGGCCCATTCGCCGATCTGCCGGACAAATTCGATCAGGGCGGGTGGCGTGATGCCGATGGTGCCTGGCCAGCGCCGACTGTGGCCCAGCGAGCAGCCATAGGGCAGCGTCGGCAGCATCGGCACGCCGGTGAGCCGGGCGACTTCTGCGCACAGTTCCTCTGCAATCACACTGTCGACGCCGAAGCCCAGGTGCGGACCGTGCTGCTCAGTCGCCCCCACCGGCAGCATGGCCGCGTGACCGCAGCGCGCCAGGATGGTCGGCAGTTCTTCCCAGGTGATGTCTGACCAGCGCATCGTTGCCTCACTCCACGTTGTCTGCCACGTCGGTGAAACGGATCACCTGCGGCTTCACGGTCGCGTCTTCGGCGGCCGCCGCCGCGAGCTCCGCGGCATCTTCCGGCGGATGGATCAGTGCCTCCAGACGGGCTTTGGTGGCGCGGAATTCGGGATCGGCAAACTGCGCGGGCGAACGCGGGCGCGGCACCGGCACTTCGATCACCTCCTGCACCTCGCCCGGATGCGCCTTGAGCACCAGAATTCGGTCGGCCAGATAGATCGCCTCGTCTAGGTCGTGGGTGATAAAGAGGACGGTGATGTCGAGGTTGCGCCAGATCTCCAGCAGGTGCGTCTGCATCTTGGCACGGGTCTGGGCGTCTAGGGCGCCAAACGGCTCATCCATCAGCAGGATGCGCGGCTGGTTGACCAGCGCGCGGGCAATGGCAACGCGCTGGCGCATGCCACCGGAAAGCTGGTGTGGATAGGCATCAGCGAACTTCGACAGCCCGACTACATCCAGCCAGAGCCGCGCCTCGCGTTCGGACGCATCACGGCCATGGCCGCTCATCTCGGGACCGAACATCACGTTCTTCTTCACCGTGAGCCAGGGAAACAGCGAATAGCCCTGGAACACCATGCCGCGGTCCCGTCCGGGCCCGTTGACCGGCTTTCCATCGAGCAGCACGTCGCCTGCACTGTGCCGCTCCAGGCCGGCCAGGATGCGGATGAGTGTCGATTTGCCGCAGCCCGACGGGCCGATGACACAGACGAACTCACGCCGGTGCACCTTGAAGTAGATGTCGCGCAACGCCTCGGTCTCGCCCTGGGCCGACGCGTAGCGCTTGTGCAGCCCCTTGACCTCAAGAATGACCTCGCGCTGCCGGATGCGCTCGAAGCGCGCACGCACCGCGTCCGATTGGGCGAGGTAGCTCGGCAGGGCCGGATTCATGGTGTCGCTCATGTGCGCTCCTGTCCGCGATCCCAGGGAAACAGCCGGCGACCCAGCCGTGCCAGGAGAAGGTCGCTGCCGAAGCCGATGACGCCGATGATCACGATGGCGGCGTAGACGTTTTCGAAATGCTGGTAACGCGCCTGCTGGGTGATGTACCAGGTAATGCCGGAGCTTGCGCCGATGAGCTCGGCAACGATCAGGTAGGTCCAGGCCCAGCCCAGCAGGATGCGCTGGTCGCGGTAGAGGTCGGGCAAGATGCCCGGCAGCACCACCTTGGTGATCAGACGCAGGCCGCGCGTGCCCAAGGTACGGGCGGCCTCGATCAGTGTCGGGTCCAGCTTGCGGGTGGTGTTGGCGATCACCAGCACCTGCTGGAAGAAGGTGCCAATGACAATGATCGCAATCTTGGGGCCGTCGTAGATGCCCAGCACCGCCACGGCCAGCGCCCCGAAGGCCGGTGCCGGCAGGTAGCGGAAGAATTCGATGAACGGCTCCTGCAGCCGCCCCAGGGTGGCGTAGGTGCCGCAGAGGATGCCCAGCGGCACCCCGACAAGCGAGGACAGCAGGAAGCCCCAGAAGATGATCTGGATGCTGTGCCACAGGCTCTGATGCAGCCAGACCCCGTCGCGACTTTCCGGTGCGGTGGTGAAGCCGCGGTAGAAGGCCTCGGCGACCTGGTGCGGCGCCGGCAGGTAGATCGGGTTGGCGGGCTTGCCCGCCGGCAAGGCCTGCCCCTGCTCCCGCATCTCCTGCAGCTGCTGCGCGAACTCCTCGCGGTCGATCAGCATGCCGACGCGGAAGTAGTCGACGCCGCCCGCCTCCTCGATCAAGACCTTGGGGTGCCAGATGAAGGGCAGGTAGCTGACCGCGCACCAGATCAGCAGGGGCAGCACGAAGGAGCCGATCGCCAGCAGCGTGCGTTGCCGCGATGCGACCAGCCGCACCACCGATGTCGTCATGCTCGCGTTCATCGCCTGCCCGTCCCGCTCAATGTGCCCGCGTCGTCACTTGGCGTGCGTGAAGGAAGGATCGAGGTAGGCGTCGATGTTTTCCGGCGTCTTGTAGACACCCGCACCGACGTTGAACTCGTTGACAGCCCGGGTCGAGCCATAGAGCGAACCGAAGCCATTGCCCTTGACGTAGATCTTTCGGCCTTCCTCAAGACTCAGCAGCTTGGTGCCCTTGAGCAGCGGCAGGTACTCGGCCGGACTGATGCCCGACTTGGCGGCCATGATCTTCACGGCATCGGGCTGCGTCTTCGGATCGTTGATGTAGGCCACCACACGGTCCCAGACCTTGAGTACCTTCAGCCACTCGGCACGGCGGTTCTTGGCGCTCGTCGGGCTGGCGGCCAGGACGTCGTAGATCAGGCCCGGCTCGTCCGCCGAGGTGTAGATGGGCTTGGCGCCCGGCACTGCCTTCATGGCCTCGCCGGCAACTGGCTGCCAGGCGCCGACGGCCGCAATGTCCTTCGACGCCAGCGTCTGTGGCGTCTCGTTGGTCTTGACGTTGACCAGCGTCACGTCGGATTCCTTGAGGCCGGCTTTCTTCAACCCGTTGAGCAACAACAAATGCTCGACCAACCCCTGCTCCAGAGCGATCTTCTTGCCCTTGAGGTCCTTCAGACTCTTGATGCCCGGCTTGGCGACGATCATGTCGTTGCCGTTGGAGTAGTCGGTCAGCATCAGCATCACGCTCTTGCCGCCGCCGGAACCCGTCACCAGCGCATCGCCGTTGGTCATGGTGACGGCGTCGATCTTGCCGGCGGCGAAGGCGTCCATCGATGCCGAGTAGTCGAACCACTCGAACTTGACGTCGACACCGGCTTCCTTGAACCAGCCTTTGTCGATGGCCACCTGCCACGCCACCCAGCCCGGCCAGTCGCTGTAGCCGATGCTCAAGGGCTGCGCCGCCTGGGCACCGAAGGTGCAGGCGGCGGCCACGGGCAACACGACCCGGGCCAGCCAGCGGCGGAAAAAGTTCGAGGTCTTGCCTGACGTCATGGTGAACTCCTTTACGGTTGACGGTATTACGAAATGCATTTGCAGTAATACTCTGCAAGCTCTTTCAAGCATTTCTTGTGCCAACCCCGGATTTCCCCATCCGCCGCCGCGCTGCCGTGTTCATGGCAGCGACACACCCCGTCTTTCCCCGGTTTGGATGCAGGAAGAGATGTTGCGCACCCCCTGTTGGTGCGGCTGGCACCAAGGAGGAACGCCCGGCAACGCCCCGGCATCGGACATTGCAGCCGTTGGCACCGTCCATGACGCACGCCGCCAGTGCGGAGAAAGGGCGGAAAAACAGACAGAGCGAGGCGCCCCGCTCTACTCAGAGTCGGGGGCGCCGAACTGCGCTGCGGCGTCGCGCCGGCAGCGCGGCGCGTGGC
>JAYRLJ010000426.1:0-2484 GCA_041905305.1 Hylemonella sp.
GTTCGCAGGTCTACAACGAGGCCAAGTCCCTGCTGACCATGGGCCTGGGCAAGGACATCGTGGGCAACCCGGTGGTGGCAGACTTGGCCAAGATGCCGCACGTGCTGGTGGCCGGTACCACCGGTTCGGGCAAGTCGGTCGGTATCAACGCCATGATCCTTAGCCTGCTCTACAAGGCCGAGGCGCGCGACGTGCGCCTGCTGATGATCGACCCCAAGATGCTGGAGATGTCGGTCTACGAAGGCATCCCGCACCTGTTGGCGCCTGTGGTGACCGACATGAAGCAGGCCGCGCATGGCCTGAACTGGTGCGTGGCCGAGATGGAGCGCCGCTACAAGCTCATGAGCAAGCTGGGCGTGCGCAACCTGGCCGGCTACAACAACAAGATCGACGAGGCCAAGGCGAAGGAACAGTTCATCTACAACCCCTTCAGCCTGACACCCGAATCGCCTGAGCCGCTGGAGCGCCTGCCGCACATCGTGGTCATCATCGACGAGCTGGCCGATCTGATGATGGTGGTGGGCAAGAAGATCGAGGAGCTGATCGCCCGCCTGGCGCAGAAGGCACGTGCTGCCGGCATCCACCTGATCCTGGCCACGCAGCGGCCTAGCGTGGACGTGATCACCGGCCTGATCAAGGCCAACATCCCGACGCGCATTGCCTTCCAGGTCAGCAGCAAGATCGACAGCCGCACCATCCTCGACCAGATGGGCGCCGAGGCCTTGCTGGGCATGGGTGACATGCTCTACATGGCCAGCGGCACCGGTTTGCCGATCCGTGTGCACGGTGCGTTTGTGAGCGACGACGAGGTGCACCGCGTCGTCAGCTACCTCAAGAGCCAGGGCGAGCCGGACTACATCGAGGGTGTGCTTGAAGGCGGCACGGTCGATGGCGAGGGCGGCCTGGACGGCGAGGGCGGCGCCAGTGGCGAGAAGGACCCGATGTACGACCAGGCGGTGGAGGTTGTGCTGAAGAACCGCAAGGCCAGCATTTCGCTGGTGCAGCGCCACCTGAAGATCGGCTACAACCGCGCTGCGCGCCTGGTGGAAGACATGGAAAAGGCCGGCCTGGTCAGCGCCATGAGTAGCAATGGCCAGCGGGACATTCTGGTGCCCGCGCGCGCGGAGTGATCGCTTGAAAAAGATAGTTGCTACGTTATTGATAGCTGCCAGCGCCCACCCGGTATGGGCGGATGGTCTGGAAAGTCTGGAGCATTTCATGCGCACGGCCGCCAGTGGCCGCGCCGAGTTCACGCAGGTGGTGACCACGCCAGCGCGTGAGGGGCAGAGCGCACGCAGCAAGACCTCCAGCGGTAGTTTTGAGTTCGTGCGGCCGAACCGCTTCAAGTTCGTCTACAGGAAGCCGTTCGAGCAGAGCATCGTGGCTGACGGCCAGACGCTGTGGCTGTACGACGTCGACCTGAATCAGGTGACGGCACGCAAGCAGTCGCAAGTGCTGGGTAGCACGCCGGCGGCGCTGATCGCCGCCGCACCCGACCTGCGCGCGCTGCAGGCCGATTTCACGCTGGCGGCAGCGCCGGACAGGGATGGTCTGCAGTGGGTGGTGGCCACGCCGAAGACCAGGGACGGCCAGTTGCAGGCGATCCGCGTCGGTTTTCGTGCAGGGGAGAAAACGGCCGAGCTGGCCGCGCTGGAAATCCTGGACAGTTTCGGTCAGCAATCCTCACTGAATTTCAGCAAGTTCGAACTCAACCCGCGTCTGTCGGCGGATACATTTCAGTTCAAGCCGCCCAAAGGGGCGGATGTCATCCGGCCCTGAGCGGATGGTCGGCACCCGCACGGTGCCGAGGCGTCACTCCGTTGCCGGGGGCTGGGCAGGCTGATCCATCGGTGCATCGCCGGACTGGGCGTCGGCTGTCGGCGTGTCGTGCCCCGCGGCCTTGCGCTGTGCCTTTTCTTCCTTCTTTTTCTTCTTTTCCAGCTCGCGCTGTCGTTTCTCGTACTGGTAGTTCGGTTTGGCCACGTGCTTCTCTTGATTGGTGTTGATAGTGCGCACGATACCCGATTCGTTGCCGCGTGCGGTGAATTTCAGCCGCCGCTGACGGCTGCGGCGATCAGGTCCAGCTCCACCGGAGCATTCTTGGGCAGCTGGTAGACGCCGACGGAAGTGCGCGTGGGCACGCCAGCCCCGCCCAGCACTTCATGCAGCAGGTCGGAGGCGCCGTCGGCCACTTCGCTCAGTTGCGTGAAGTCCGGGCTGCATTGCACATACACCGTCATGCGCAGCACTTGGCCGATGGCGTCCAGGCTGCCCAGGGCCTGGCGCAACAGGGCCAGGGCCCGCATGACGCAGATGCCAGCGGCGGTCTGCGCCTGTGTCAGCGTGAGTTCCGTGCCGACACGGCCGGTGAGCACGAGGGATGATCCCACGCGTGGCACCTGGCCGCTGACATAGACCTCGGCGCCATGGCGGACCACCGGGGCGTAATGGCCACCGACCTTGATCTCGCCGTCGAAACTGTGC
>JAYRLJ010000427.1:0-2478 GCA_041905305.1 Hylemonella sp.
CAAGGTGGCGCCCAACACCGACAAATACCACATCGAAGACGTGCACCGCGCGGGCGGCATCATCGGCATCCTGGGCGAGCTGGCGCGCGCGGGCAAGCTGCACACCGATGTGCCCACCGTGCACGCGCCCACGCTGGGCGAGGCCCTGGCCCAGTGGGACATCATGTGCACGCAGGACGAGGCCGTGCGCCTGTTCTACCGCGCCGGGCCCGGTGGCATACCCACCCAGGTGGCCTTCAGCCAGAACTGCCGCTGGCCCAGCCTGGACATGGACCGCGTCCACGGCTGCATCCGCTCCCTTGAGCACGCCTTCAGCAAGGAAGGCGGCCTGGCCGTGCTGACCGGCAATATCGCACGCGATGGCTGCGTGGTCAAGACCGCGGGGGTGGATGAATCCATCCTCGTGTTCGAAGGCCCGGCCCACGTGGTCGAGTCGCAGGACGATGCGGTGGAGCACATCCTGGCCGACCAGGTGAAGGCGGGCGACGTGGTGATCGTGCGCTACGAAGGCCCCAAGGGCGGCCCCGGCATGCAGGAAATGCTCTACCCCACCTCGTACATCAAGTCCAAGGGCCTGGGCAAGGTGTGCGCGCTGCTGACCGACGGGCGCTTCTCGGGCGGCACCTCGGGCCTGTCCATCGGCCACTGCTCGCCCGAAGCCGCCGCTGGCGGCGCCATCGGCCTGGTGCGCAACGGCGACCGCATCCGCATCGACATCCCCAACCGCAGCATCGACGTGCTCGTCAGCGACGAAGAACTGGCCCGCCGCCGCACCGAGCAGGACGCCAAGGGCTGGAAGCCCGCGCAGCCCCGCAAGCGCAAGGTCTCAGCCGCCCTCAAGGCCTATGCCAAGCTGGTGATGTCGGCCGACAAGGGCGCGGTGCGCGACCTGTCTTTGCTGGATTGATGCCAGGGGGCAGCACGCAGCTTTTCAGGACGCTGCGTGTTGCGCAACTGCGCGATTCAGTTGCGCGCATGAACCCAGTTTTCCACCTGCAGGGCAGGGACGCGGGCAAACTCCTCGACGTTGTTGGTTACCACTACAAGTCCCTCGCTGCGCGCATGGGCGGCGATGTGCAAATCGTTGACGCCAATTGGCTGCCCGGTCTTCTCCAGGCCAGCACGAATAGCGCCATAGTGCTGCGCAGCCTTGGCGCCATACGGCAGAACCTCCAGACGGCTGCAAAAGTCTTCAATGGCAACCAGGTTGTCGCTCACCCGTGTGCTTTTTTCCGCGCCGTGAAACAGTTCCGACAGTGTGATTGCCGAAATCGCCATGCGGCTGGCGTTCTCGTTGAAGAGAGAGAGCACCTCGATGGGGCGCCGCTTCAACACGTAGATGACGATGTTCGTATCGAGCAGGTAGCGCAGCATCAGAGAGGCTCCCGCTCACCGAGGGGCTGCGGGGCGCGCTCCGGCAAAAAATCTTCACTGACCGCGGGGCCATCCAGAAAAAAGCTGTCCCAGGTCTGGCCCACGGGGGAGATGATGCGTTCATTCCCCTTGGCGCGCACTTCCACCTTGCGCACGCCCTCCGGCAGGCGCAACTCGACGGGTAAGCGCACGGCTTGCGTACGGTTGTTGATAAAGACGGAGCTGATGGCCATGACAATCCTTTCTGGATGTATATGGCTTTAGTATATGGCGCCGGTGGTTGTCAAGCCAAGCATGCCGAAAAGCACTGCAGAAACCATAGCTGCTTGCGCTTATCCATAAAGCGCTAGATGCATTCTTGACCACCAATCAAAGCAAACTGGCTTGTAGCGATGCGCTGGCCAGTGGCCGCAGCCTTGCATAGTCCAGCAACTCTGCCAAGTGAGCCCCTTTGGCCTGCCATTCGTGCACCACGTTCTCGGTCAGCAGCACGTAGTGCCAGGGCAGGCCCTGCCGGTGTTCTGGGGCCAGGCCATTAATGCGCTCACACCACGCGATGGCCGCTTTCAGTTTGCGCTGCACGTTCGGGTGAATGGCCTGCTGCTGCGCCTTGGTTTCCACTAGAAAGATGGCGCTGGCCGTGCGCACCAGAAAGTCCGGGCTGTAGAACGCGGGCAGGCCATCGTCCTTCACATAGCGCAAGCGGGCAAAGATGTGGCGGTTTTCGCTGATCTTGCAAAACGCCAGCACCTGCGCATCGGCTTGCGCCCAGTGGATGAACGTGCGCTCCAGCCCGCCATTGCGCGCGGGCCAGCCCAGGCGGGTGTAGATGCACTTGCTCACTTCCACCGAATGGGCCTCGCGCAGCATCAGGCGCGGCATTTCGCTCAGGTAGCGCGCGTGGACTTCGGTCTGGCCGCTGGTGTGCTGCTCTTCGGATTCGAGCAGCGCCACGGCAAACACCTTGGTGATGTGGTCCACCACCGGCTGCAGCAACAATAGGCGCCAGTTTTCGCATCCGTGCTCTTCTTGCAGCGGGTTGAAGGTGGCGCCAAACAGCCGCGTCCAGATGTAGTCGTCCAGCCAGCCGGTCAAATCCGCGGT
>JAYRLJ010000428.1:0-2476 GCA_041905305.1 Hylemonella sp.
GGTGGCCGGGGCCGATATCACGGTCTAGGATCTTCATGAGAGAACTACGTGGAAGCCGGCGCCGGGCCGACGGTCTTTTGATATTGCAGCGGACCACCATGGTACCCACATACCTCGAACAGGTGCTGTGATGCGGTGTTTCCAGCCAGAACCTTGGCGTCCACCGCAAAACCACGGCCCAGGCGTCCGAGCATGGACTGCTCCCCGGCCAGCAGAAGGCGCTGGCCCAGCCCCAGCCCCTGCAACTCGGGATCCAGGTAGAGCGACACCTCGAGACGGTCCACCGCGAGCCGGTCGAAGCGGATGCAGCCAACCGGCAGGCGGCCGACCTCGGCAACGAACAGCCAGCGATCGCCGGCGGTGAGCACGCGCTGCAGCCAAGCCAGGTGATCGGCGAGTTCGATGGGATCCTGGGTGCCGGACACGGCCCGCACTGTCGGGTGGTTGCGCCAGCGGTGCAGCATCTGGCCGTCTTCATCCGTGGCAGGACGCAAGCGCAGGGCATCGCACAGCAGACTCAGCGCCACCCGTTGCGCACCGCGACCGTCGACCAGGAGAGCAGCACGCTCGCCCAAGGAGCGGCAGGCATCCGGATCGGCCAGCAACGCCGCGAGCACCTGCGACAACGCCGGCATATCGGCTGGTTCAGTCTGGCTGTCAAGGCGGGCGGCACGCAGCACGCCCAGCTTGTCGAGCGCGGAGACCACGGCCATCTGGTTGGCTGCCAGCACCAGGCCAATGGTGGGAACACCAATGCAGCACCGCTCCCAGGTGGCGCCGCCACCAGCCCCGATCTGCAGGTCGTGGCGCGCGAAGAAGGCGGCAAGATCCGGTTCGTCAAGCGTGAGGTACGTCGCCGGCAAGGCGGCGCAGGCTGCGCGCAACTCGGCCAGATGCGGGTTCGCCGAGGTGGAGACGATTTCAATGGGGCCGGCAAAGCCACTGCGGCGGCAGATCTCTAGGATTTGAGCGGAGGCGCTGCCCGGATCGGTTCCACCAACGAAGACGCCTACGCTGCGCACCTCGGGGTTAAAGCGATAACGTGGGGCATCGCGATACGCAGCCGACAATAGCGCGTAGCGAGGACCAGCTAGCCAGCGCGGCTTACGCCGCAGGCAGGCGGCATACTTGGTGCGATGGTCAGCATTCCAGTTCTGATCCAACAGCACATCGACATCCAGCGCACGATCAGCCATATCGTCGATGGCGAGCAACCGGCACCCCAGGCCCTGCCGCGCCGCCGCGTGCCAGCGCTCATCGAAGGCGTAATGGTCGATCACCAACCAGTCCGGCACGCCGTCGCGCAGCGCGGCCACGGTGTCTGTCACATCTTGCGCCCAAGGCACGCCTGCCCAGGTCTGGTGGGGCGGCCCGCCGGCATTGGCTGAATAAGGGGTGGCTGGCGGGGGTAGCCAGTGCACGTTGATCCCGGCGCTTCCGGAGGAACCCGACAGAACCTGCGACGCGACGCCATCGAGCCGACGGACCATCAGGTCGACTCCGGCACCCAGTTCGACCAGAGCCTGCGCCAGCGAGAGGCAACGCCGCAAGTGGCCCGTCCCCATGGTCGCCGAAGCATCGACGCGCAGGGCGACGCGAGGTGCCACATGCATGGTCACCGCCCCCCATCGGGCTGGAAAGCCTGCCGCACCGGCACGCCGGCGGCCGCCAGCGCTGCCTTGGCGCCGGCCGGGGTCTGTTCGGTAAAGTGGAAGATGCTGGCGGCGGCCACCGCCGAAGCGCCAGCCTGGATGACTGCGTCCACCATGTGCTGGTAGTTGCCGGCGCCCCCCGAAGCGATGACGGGAATGCCGACGGAGCGCACGACCGCCTCGATGAGCGCTAGGTCGTAGCCCTGCATGGTGCCGTCGCGCTCGATCGAGGTGATGAGAATCTCGCCGGCCCCGCGGTCCTCAAGCTCGCGTGCCCAAGCCGTGACCTCGCGACCGGTAGGCTGCCGGCCGGCGTGGCTGAAGCAGCTCCAGCCGCCATCCTGAGCCCGGACGTCGATACTGGCCACCACGCTCTGTACGCCATGCCGCTTGGCGATCTCGGTCACCAGCTCCGGCCTGGCGTAGGCGGCGGTGTTGACGCTGACCTTGTCGGCACCGGCGCGCAACAGGCGCTGCACCTGCTCGATCCGCGTGATGCCGCCGCCAACAGTCAGCGGAACGAAGCAGTCCTGGCCAAACTCGTCGATCGACTCAAAATCAGGATCATCGTCGGACTGGTGCGCCACAATGTCGACCAGCACCAGCTCGTCGACCTCGCGCTGGTTATAGACCTTGATGGCTGGCAGCACAGGGCCAACGCGGCGCCAGCTGTCGAAGCCCGTCCCCTTGACCAAGCCAAACTGCTTCCATAGCAGGGTGGGTATGACGCGCACTTTCAGCACTTGGGGCTCTCAATGAAATTGCGCAGCAGCCGGAAACCCGCGCGCGAGCTTTTTTCCGGGTGAAATTGGGTACCCCTTACA
>JAYRLJ010000429.1:0-2475 GCA_041905305.1 Hylemonella sp.
CGAGGCCGACTGCAGCCCCAGCGCGCCCTCGTGGCGCTCCTGCCCGTGCGGACGCAGGTTGTGCACCATGCCCATGGACTCCAGCACCTCGGCGTTGCGCAGCTTGCTCTGCAGATAGCCGCCCGCCTCGGACGCCGCCTTGCTCGCCGCCTCGGCAGGCGCCACGGTGTGGCGGTGGCCGAACCAGGCCAGGGCAAGCTGCACCAGCGCAAAGAAGATCGAGAGCCAGCCCAGGAACGGGTGCATGAAGAACAGCACCGCGATGTAGATGGGCGCCCAGGGAGCGTCGAAGAACGCAAAAATGCCGTTGCCCGTGAGGAACTGGCGGATCTGGATCAGGTCGCCAAAGGCGCGCGCCGGCCCCGTGCTCGACTGGCTCAGGTAGGCCTCGAAACTGGCGTTGAACACGCGTGTGCCCAGCGCCTCGTCCAGGCGCACACCGGAGCGCACCAGCACGCGCGAGCGCATCCACTCGGAAAACGCCATCACGGCGAACAGGAACAGCGTGATCAGCGACATGGCCAGCAAGGTCAGCTCGCTGCGGCTCATGAGCACGCGGTCGTACACCTGCAGCATGTACAGCGTGGGCGTGAGCATGAGCACGTTGGCCACCATGCTGAACGCGCCCACCATGATGAATTCGCGCCGGAAGGTCCACAGCACCTGCGTGAGTTCGCTGCGCTCGAAAAAGGAAGGATTCTTCATGTTCTGATTCCCGTGCCTGCCTCAGGCCGTGCCCAGCGCCTGCTGCGCCACCTGCTGCTGCGCCTGTTGCTGGGCTTGCTGCTGCGCTGCTTTCTGCAGGGCCGCCAGCACCTCGTCGCGCGGACCGAAGGCCTGGGTCTGACCGTCGCGCAGCACCAGCATCTTGTCTGCCACGCCCAGTACGCTGGTGCGATGCGTCATCACGACGAAGGTCGTGCCACGCGACTTCATGAGCCGGATGGCATTGGCCAGTGCGACATCGCCCTCCTCGTCCAAGCTGGAATTGGGCTCATCAAGCACCACGAACACCGGGTCGCCATAAATGGCCCGCGCTAGGCCCACACGCTGGCGCTGGCCGCCCGAGAGCATGGCGCCGTCGCGCCCCACCGGGCTGTCATAGCCCTGTGGCAGGGCCATGATGAACTCGTGCAGCCCCACGGCGCGCGCCGCCGCCTCCACCTTGGACGGGTCCACCTCGCCGAAGCGTGCGATGTTCTCGGCCACCGAGCCATCGAAAAGCTCCACACCCTGAGGCAGGTAGCCCACGTGCGCGCCCAGCTCCGACTTGTCCCAGGTGAACACGTCCGCGCCGTCCAGGCGCACCTTGCCCACCATGGAAGGCCACAGCCCCATGAGCAGGCGCGCCAGCGTGGTCTTGCCCGAAGCCGAAGGCCCGACCACGGCCAGCACCTCGCCCGGGTTGAGCACAAACGCCACCCCACGCAGAATCTGCGCCGTGCCGCCCGGCGCGCCCGCCATCAGCGGCTCGACCTGGAGCACGCCGCGCGGCGCAGGCAGCGGCATGCCCTCGCCGCGCTCGGGAACGACGCGCAGCAACTGGTCCAGCCGCGCCCAGGCGTCGCGCGCATTCACCACCGACTGCCACTGCGACACCGCCTGCACCAGCGGCGCGACCACGCGCCCGCCGAAGGTCGAAGCCATGATCATCATCACATCGCCGCCATTGAGCGTGCCGTGCAGCAGCAGCCAGCAACCCAGCCCCAGCAGGCTCGAGCTCAGCGTGGTCTGCAGGAACTTCGATACCGCCTGGTAGCCGCCCGCGGCCTCGGAGGCCCGCGCCTGCAGGTTCAGGAACTCGCGCTGCTTGGCCATCCAGCGCGCATGGATGTCGCGCAGCATGCCCATGGACTCGATCACCTGCGCATTGCGCAGCGAACCATCGGCATATTGCTGCGCGGCAATGGCGCTGCGGTTGGCCTGCATCAGCGGCGGCTTGGTGGCGCGCTCGTTGAGCCAGGCGACCAGCGTGATCACGCAGGCAAACGCGATCGAGGTCCAGCCCAGCGCTGGGTTGATGAGGAACAGCAGCACCAGCATCACCACCGACACCGGCGACTCCATCAGCCCCAGCAACACCGGCGAATAGAGGAACTCGCGGATCTGCCGGAAGTCGTTCAGCGGCTGCTGCGTCCCGCCCGGAATGCGCCGCAAGTTGGCGTCAAAAATGGCATGGAAGATGCGCGAGCGCATGCGCTCGTCCAGCTCCACGCTGGCGGCGCGCATGACCTCGCTGCGCGCCCATTCCAGCAGCTCCATGACCACGTAAACGCCCAGAATCAGCAGCGTCAGCATGGCCAGCGTCGTATGGCTGCGGCTGTTGACCACACGGCCATACACCTCCAGCATGTAGCCCGAAGGCGCGAGCACCAGCAGGCTGGACAGCAGGCTGAACCAGCCCACGCGCACAAAATAGGGCCGCAGCGCGGCCACGGCCGCGCGCAGCTCGGACGGAGCCTGGTTTACGGCAGG